>JBDTZK010000233.1:0-4421 GCA_040005195.1 Pseudoxanthomonas sp. | reverse complement strand
TGTAGCGTGGGTTGCCTTTGAGCACTTCCTCAAAACCCTTCTTGCGTTCGATGGCTGGATCGGACCCCACCGTGCCCTGCAGTTCGACGATGTTCACATCGCCGGTGGTGTTCTTGGTGTGTGCAAGCAGCCACTGCGCGGCGCGCCGGCCTTCCTCCACAAAGTCCGAACCCACGAAGGTGGTCCAGGTGGAAGGATCCTTGACGACCACACTGCGGCTTTCGAGGATGACAGGGATCTTCGCTTTCTTGGCCTCTCGCAGAACGGTGTCCCATCCCGTGGTGACAAGCGGCGCCAGAATGATGACGTCCACCTTCTGGGCAATGAAGGAGCGGATCGCCTTGATCTGGTTTTCCTGCTTCTGCTGCGCGTCGGAGAACTTCAGGTCGTAACCGGCCGCCATCGCAGCGGCCTTGACCGAGTCCGTATTCGCCGTACGCCATTCGCTCTCGGCGCCGGTCTGCGCGAAGCCAATCACCAGCTTTTTGCCTTTGGCCTGACTCCAGACCGGCGTCGCCACTGCACAAGCCAGCCCGGCACAAGCCAGGGCTGCGGCAAAGCTGCGTCGTTTCATCGATTTCATGTTGTGTCTCCTGAGGTCGTTGAGGTTCATCGAGTGCAGCACTTTCGCCTTGCGGCTCGCCCGGTGCTGTGGCAGGCGCAACGCATCTTGCATAAACAGTGTGAACAGGCCCTAGCCGGGATACCAGACGACCCGGGGCTCATCGGGCGCGCGCTGGTAAGCCCACGCGGCTTCCACAAGTCGCGCCATGTCGTAGTGGGGTCGCCAACCCAGAAGGAATTTCGCCTTGCTGTTGTCCAGCCACGTGGAGTGATAAGGTGTTTGCAGCGGAACCAGGGGCACGCCTCGCGTGCTGGCGAGATAGGCGCCCAAGGCCCCGTAATCCACGGGCTCATCCATGCAGACGTTCATCAACTGGTGGCGAACTTGCGGCGCGTCGAGCGCCAGCAACAGCGCATCCACCAGATCGTCGACATGCACGAAGTTGCGCTTCACCGGCACGCCCTGCGGGTCCAGCATGACCGGAATGGCTGCAGACGCCACGTATTCGCGCGCTTTGCCTTCGTCCACCAGCTCATGCCAGCGCGGCCCGCCGAAGACGTCGTCACCGAAGGACAGCGTGTAGCGGAAGTCATCTTTTTCCATGATCCACGGCGCCCGCAGGCAACAGCTGTTGAGGCCGTACTGGATCTGGTACTGCTGCAGCATCACTTCTTCCAGCACCTTGGAGAGTGCATAACACCCCGGATAAGCACTGTGCGGCTGGCTCTCGACCACAGGCGCGCTGCGCGGATAGAAGAAATGGCCCACAGCAGCGTCTCCGCCCACAAGCAGGAACTGGCGAAATGTCGGGCTTGTACGGCACTCCTCAAGCAGCCAGAACATTCCCTTGACCGCCACGTCCATCACGTCATCCGGCGTCTCCTTGCTGGTCGCAAGATGCAGCACATGCGTCACGCCCTCCATCGCACGGGCAACATCAGCGCGATGCTGGATGGAGCCCTGCATGGATTCGATCCGGGGATGCGGCGGCATGGTACGTTTGTGGCACAGCGCGCGAACCCTGAACCTGTCATAGCGCGGATCACCCAGCAGACGTTCGATAAAGGGCAGCCCTACTTTGCCGGTGGCGCCCGTCACCAGAATGACGGCCGGGGCGCTGGAGAGACCGGCATCCGCGGTCATGTCCAGCCACCGTCGACGACCAAATCCTGCGCGGTGATCATGCTGCTGTCGTCAGAAGCGAGAAAGAGCGCTGTGCGCGCGATATGCCCGGGCACCAGTTCGCCTGGCAGGCAGCGCGCCTTTTCCAGGTCGGCTTTCGCCTGCGGCGTCACCCATAACCGGAGCTGTTTTTCGGTCATGACCCAACCCGGCACGATCGTGTTGACCCGAATGCCATGGGGGCCGAAATCCCGCGCGAGGCTTCTGGTGAGCCCCTGTACTGCAGACTTGCACGTTGTGTACACAGGCATGCCACCCGTCTTGAGCATCCAGCTCACCGAGCCGAGATTGATGATGGAGCCGCCGCCCAGGGCCTTCATGTCTTTGAAAACTTCCTGTGCGGCAAAAAAGTAGTGCTTCAGATTGACTGCGAGGCCGCTGTCCCACGACTCGGGCGTCGTGTCTTCAATGAGATGGCGCTCATCATTCGCCGCGTTGTTCACCAGCACCTGGATCGGACCGATCCGCTCGCGAAGACTGCCAATGGCGACGCGCAGCCGGGGGATGTCCGTCACATCGCACGCCTCGAAATGGACGCCGCGCAGTCCCTCACGCTCAAGCCGTTCTTGCAAAGCCTGGGCGCCCTCGGTGTCGTTGTCGACAAACCCCACCCTGGCCCCTTGAGCGGCGAAATACGCCACGAAGGCCGCGCCGATGCCCGTTGCGCCACCGGTGATCAGTACGCTCCTGCCGTCAAGACTCGGATAGCGGGTTTTCTCTGTCATCTGCTGCCTCGTTGGTTGCCCGAAAACTGTTCTGCGCACGTGAAAAGCTGGCACTTTCAATGCGCCAAAGCCTTGATTCAATTCCTCTGCTCAGGGAGCCATGCCCGGCGATACGACCCTGCAAGGTCTGTGTCTTGTCAAGCAGCTGCCATGCTAGCCCGGGTATCCATGTCAGCAGTTTGCGAAATTGCCGCGTGGGACTTGTGAAATTGCTTTGTGCGTCGCAGCAATATGCGCAATAAGTGCAATGTGCCAAGATCAGCCTTCCATGACCAAGACCCCAACCCAGCGTGAGTTCGACCGTACGAAAGGTCCCGCCGTGCTGCGCGTCGCGCTGTTGTTCCATGCGAGCAAGGTGTACGACCGCGAGATCCTCGTCGGCATCGGCGACTACGTGAAGCAGACACGCGTGGCCTGGGACCTGTTTCTTGAGGAAGACTTCCGCTTCCGTCTGGACGGCATTCACGAGTGGGAGGGTGACGGCATCATTGCGGACTACGACGACCCTGCTGTTGCGCAGGCACTCACAGGGGCGCATGTACCGGTCATCGCCATCGGCGGCTCCTACGAAGACCCCGACCGCTACCCGCCTCACGTCCCCTATGTGGCCACCGACAACCAGCTGCTGATCTCGCGCGCGCTTGAACACCTGGTGGAAGCAGGCGTGACGCGGTTTGCTTGCTACAGCCTGCCGGAATCTCCGCTCAACCGTTGGGCCCAGGAACGCGAGCGGGCATTCTCTGCATGGCTGCTGCGCAACGATGGTTCGGGCGAGATCCACCGCGGGTTGGCGACCAGTGCACCCACCTGGGGGAGCGCGACGAAAAAGCTGGTCGCCTGGCTGAACAGCCTGCCCAAACCCGTCGGCATCGTCGCCGTCACCGACGCGCGCGCACGCCAGGTTCTGCAGGCCTGCATCGTCGCCAACATCGCCGTGCCCGACGAGGTGGCGATCATCGGCATTGACAACGATACGCTCGGGCAACACCTCACCCGCACCGGGCTCAGCTCGGTGAGTCAGGGCACCGCCGAGATGGGCCGCCGGGCAGCGCAACTGCTGCATCAGGCGCTGAGTGGCTCGCCGATGCAGGACGCCAGGGTGGTGATCCCGCCAGTCGAGGTCCATGCGCGGGCGTCGACCGCGCGTGATGTCCAGCACAGCCCGCCGGTGATGCGGGCGCTGTACTACATCCGGCAGTACGCCTGCCAGGGCATCAAGACCGAGCAGGTCACCCAGGCGGTCGGGCTGTCACGCTCGTCGCTGGAGACGCACTTCCGGCGGGAATTGAAACGCTCGGTACACGACGAAATCCTGCAGCACAAGCTGCAACATTGCTTCAAGTTGCTGGACACGACCGCGATGGGAATCGATGACATCGCGCGGGCGAGCGGGTTCCGTTCCGTCCAGTACCTCAACACGGTGTTCAGACGGGAGCTGGACGCTACGCCAGCGGCATGGCGGGAGAGCCGCCGTTCTTGAGGACATCGCGGTCCAGACGAAAGCACTGGCGCGTGCCGGCCGCGAGGTGCAACCTATTTCATAGCAGCATGTACCCGCCGGACGGGCGCTGCAAGCCAATTTCAATGATGGAAACCCGGAAAGACGCCTGAGCATCTGTTTTCATGGTTTTTTCAGTAAAAGTGCTTGCAGCCCAATGTGAGCGGGCGCAGGCAGCTATCAAATAAATAGCATGTCCCGGCTGGAAGTCAGGCCGGCGTGTTGCGCATCCAGTCGGCGGTCTGGAAAAACGAGGTGCGCAGGCGGGTGCGCAGCTCTTCATCGACGCCAGTTTCGCCCATGGCCTGGTCCATGCACGCCAGCCACTGGTCGCGCTCGAGAATGCCGATGGCAAACGGCATGTGGCGCGCGCGCAGGCGCGGGTGGCCGAAGCGCTCGGTGTAGTGCTGCGGCCCGCCCATCCAGCCGCACAAAAACCAGAACAGCCGCT
>JBDTZK010000232.1:0-4452 GCA_040005195.1 Pseudoxanthomonas sp. | reverse complement strand
GGTCGTACCCACGGGTTTCATCCCGCTACAGGACAAGCTGTACCTGATCGCGGGTGTGAAAATGCCTGAAGGTGCGTCCATAGAACGCACCGATGCGGCAATGAAGCGCGTCGCGGCGATTGCCAAGGGCATCGAGGGCGTGGAAAGCGAGATCGCGTTTCCTGGCCTGAATCCCTTGCAGTTCACCAACACGCCCAACAGCGGCGTGGCGTTCTTGACCCTCAAGCCGTTCAACCAGCGCACCAACACCGCCAAGCAGATCAGTGATGAGCTCAACCAGAAAATCGCGGGCATCCAGGAAGGTTTCGCTTTTGCGTTGATGCCGCCGCCGATCCAGGGTCTGGGCAATGGCTCGGGTTACTCGTTGTTTATCGAGGACCGTGCCAACCAGGGCTATGGCGCATTGCAGAGCGCGGTCAATGCCTTCCAGGGCGCGGCTTCGCAGACGCCAGGCATGGGTTTCCCGATCACCAGCTACCAGGCAAATGTGCCGCAGCTGGATGCGGACGTGGACCGGGTGAAGGCAAAGGCACAAGGTGTGCCGCTGACCGAGTTGTTCGATACGCTGCAGACCTATCTGGGCTCGGCCTACGTCAACGACTTCAACATGTTTGGCCGTACCTGGCAGGTGATCGCACAGGCGGACGGCTCATTCCGTGATGATGTCGAGGACATCGGCAACCTGCGCACGCGCAATGCGAATGGCGAAATGGTGCCCATCGGCAGCATGGTGAAGATCACCAAGACCTATGGCCCGGACCCGGTGATCCGCTTCAATGGCTATCCCGCTGCCGATATCCTGGGCGAAGCAGACCCGCGGATGCTGTCGTCGGCCGAAGCCATGGCCAAGGTGACCGAGATTGCGGCCACCGCATTGCCGGCAGGCATGGGCATCGACTGGAGTGACCTGAGCTATCAGGAAGCCAGCCAGGGCAAGGCGGCGTTGGTGGTGTTTCCGCTGGCGGTATTGTTGGCCTTCCTGGTGCTGGCCGCGCAGTACGAGAGCTGGACACTGCCCCTGGCGGTGATCCTGATCGTGCCGATGACCCTGCTGTCCGCATTGCTCGGGGTGTGGCTGACCGGCGGCGACAACAATGTGTTCGTGCAGGTGGGCCTGGTCGTACTGATGGGCCTGGCGTGCAAGAACGCCATCCTGATCGTCGAGTTCGCCCGCGAGCTGGAAATACAGGGCAAGGGCATTGTGGAGTCTGCGCTGGAAGCGTGCCGGCTGCGCCTGCGCCCGATCATCATGACCTCCGTCGCTTTCATCGCGGGCACCGTGCCGCTGGTGCTGTCGCATGGCGCTGGCGCGGAAGTGCGCTCTGTCACTGGCATCACTGTGTTTGCGGGTATGTTGGGCGTGACCTTGTTCGGCCTGTTCCTGACCCCGGTGTTCTACGTGGCATTGCGCAAGCTGGTCCATCGCCCGCTGGTTTCCCATCACACCGCGCCCGCAACTGCGGTCGCTCCCCTCTGACCACAACAGGAGAATTCCATGAGCAACCCATCCAAGATCGCGTTGGTCACCGGCGCCACCCGTGGCATCGGCCTTGAAACCGTGCGCGGCCTGGCCAAGGCGGGCGTGCATACGCTGCTGGCCGGTCGCGACCTTGCCAAGGCATTTGAAGCGGCGTCGCAGCTGCAAGCCGAAGGTTTGCCTGTCGAAGCCATTGCGCTGGACGTGACTCGCGATGAGAGCATCGCGGCTGCAGTTGAGACCGTGACCCGCAAGTTCGGCACGCTCGACATTCTGGTCAACAACGCCGGCATCCTGCTGGACGACACCGAGAAGGCGCGCAGCAGTCAGACCCTCAAGCTCTGGCGCGATACCTTCGACACGAACGTGTTCGGCCTGATTGCCGTGACCCAGGCATTCCTGCCTCTGCTGCACAACTCTTTGGCTGGACGCATCGTCAACGTGTCCAGTGCATTGGGCTCGCTTACCTTGCATGCCGATCCTGCTACGCCGCTCGGTGACTTCAAGGTGCCGGCTTACAACGTGTCCAAGAGCGCGGTCAATGCCTGGACTTTGCAGCTGGCCTATGACCTCAAGGGCAGCGCGATCAAGGTGAACACCGTCCATCCCGGCTATGTAAAAACCGACATGAATAAAGGCGGTGGCGACCTTGAAATTGCCGAAGGCGCGGAGACCAGTATTGCGATGGCGCTACTGGCCGACGACGGTCCTAATGGTTCGTTCCAGTATCGCGGTGACATCCTGCCCTGGTAGCAGGGAAAGAAATCCAGCCTGCCAACTTTTTTGAATTTTCCCGCGCGCAGTGCGCGCCTTGATGGAGTAAGACCCCATGAATGCCACTAATACCACCAGGATCGCACTGGTCACCGGCGCCACCCGTGGTATCGGTTTTGAAACCGTACGCCAACTCGCCGCCGCTGGCGTGCACACTTTGCTTGCAGGTCGTGATGCAGCCAAGGCCACTGCAGCGGCGCAAATACTGAAGGATGAAGGCCTGCCCGTTGAAGCGATCACGCTGGATGTCACCGACAGTGCCAGCATCGCCAAGGCTGCCGAGCAGATCAAGCGCAACCATGGCCATCTAGACATCCTGGTCAACAACGCCGGCGTATTCATCGACGACGCAACCAAATCGCCTTCCGAGCAGACGCTGGATAGCTGGCGGCAAACCTTCGACACCAATGTCTTCGGCGTAGTCGCTACGACGCAGGCGCTGCTGCCGTTGCTGCGCAATTCGACGGCAGGACGAATCGTCAATGTATCGAGTGGACTTGGTTCGCTGGCTTTGCACAGCGACCCCGCGTCACCGATCTACCATTACAAGATGCCGGCCTACAACGTGTCGAAGAGTGCGGTGAATGCCTGGACCGTACATTTGGCTTACGAGCTTCGTGACACCGCGATCAAGGTCAATGCAATCCACCCGGGTTCGGTAAAAACCGACATGAACAGCAGCGGTGACCTGGATATCGTTACCGGGGCAAAGAGCAGCGTGGAGATGGCATTGCTCGACGCTTCTGGCCCTACTGGATCGTTCACGCACCTGGGTGAGACGCTGCCATGGTGATACGCACATTAACTGTTGCCGTTGCCAGCGTACTGTTGGCGGCATGCACGGTCGGTCCGGATTACGTGCGGCCAAACCTGCCTGCCGTGGATCAGTTCGCCAATGGCGCGTCTGCACACATGGTGCAGGACACACCGCCCGCGGTGGACAGAGAGTTCTGGCGCAGCTTTGGTGATCCCGTGCTTGAGCGGTTGGTGGACCAGTCACTGTTGTCCAACCATGACTTGCGCATTGCACTCGCACGTTACGAACAGGCCAACGCCTTGTTGCGTAATGCCAGGTACGACCGTTTGCCAACACTGGGCGCGAGTGCGGAAGCCAGCGATTCGCGCAGCAGCGCCGACCAGGCGCCTGGGGTCGGCCGCGCCGGTCGCGACAGTGACCAGTACACGGCCGGTCTGAGCGCCGTGTGGGAACTGGATTTCTTCGGTCGGCTTCGTCGTGGCGTGGAAGCGCAGCGTGCCGATACCGAAGCCACCGCGGCGGATCTTGCCGCGGTGCAAGTGGTGCTGGTCGGCGATCTTGCCGACACCTACTTCCGTCTGCGCGGACTGCAGGAACAATTGCGCATCGCCCAGCAGAATGCTGACAACCAGGCGCAAACCCTGCGCCTGATCGATCTGCGTCGCTCCGCCGGCATCGGCAGTGCGTTCGAAGTGGATCGGGCCAGCACGCAACTGGAAACCACGCGCTCGCGCGTGCCTGCGCTGCAATCGGCGATAGCCGTGTCGACCCACCGCATCGCGGTGCTGATCGGACAGACGCCGGAAACCGTGCTGGCTGGGTTGGATAGCGCAACGCCACTGCCTTCGCTGCCGGAAACCGTAGCGACCGGTACCCCGGCCGAGCTGTTGCGTCGTCGCCCGGATGTCACCGCTGCCGAGCGCCGGCTGGGCGCAGCCACGGCACGCGTCGGTGTCGCCACGGCCGATCTGTTTCCGCGATTCACCCTTGGTGGTCTGATCGGTAGCCAGGCGCTGGATGCAAGCGCTTTGTTCGAACGCGACAGCGAGACGCGGTTGATCGCCTTCGGCATTGATGGCTCGTTCCTCAATGTCGGCCGCGTGCGTTCGCGGATTGCTGCGGCCAATGCTGCCACCGCAGCGGATCTGGCCGCCTACGAAAAAACCGTTCTGCTGGCATTGGAGGAAACGGAGAATGCCCTGGTGCGCGTGGCACGCAGCGCGGAAGAAAACGCTTACCTGGAACGCGCCGCAGCGGCGGGTGCGCGCGCCACGGCTATCGCACGCCTGCGCAATGACAACGGTGCGATCGACGTGCTGGACATGCTGGAAGCGGAGCGCGTGAGCCTGCAGGCCGAGGATGCTTTCGCGCAGGGCAGGGTGCGCAACACCCTGGCGGTCGTCTCGTTGTACAAGGCCCTGGCGGGTGGCTGGCCGAACTACAT
>JBDTZK010000231.1:0-4458 GCA_040005195.1 Pseudoxanthomonas sp. | reverse complement strand
AAGGAGCGGGTGATCCTTTTGTGGTGCTAATCACACCGCTGTGGAAAATTGGCGCTAGAGCTCCTGCGTGAATATGCAGGATCTAAAACTAGAAGTACAAAGGTCCGCGAACGACGCAGCTCGTCGCTCGGTCGAAGGCACATTGAAAGTCCAGGAGCTCACGGCAAGTTGTCTAGCGGATACTATTTTTCCGCCACGGATTCAGCGTCAGGTCCGGGTGAATACAAATACCTCACTCAAGGCATCATCCGCACTGAGAGTCTCGCGGTTACGTTCACTGTCCTGACCAACGACAAATCAGGTTCCATTGCACAAGCGGCCTTAGCGGCTTTGCGGGGCGTAACTCACAAGGTGGGTAGGGGCTGAGAATTCAAACAGACGGACGGGCCGACGCCAGCAGCCACTTCAACGCTATCGGCTCTTCCACACAACACAGCGAGGCTCGCTGAGTTCGAGTCAATCGCTCTGTGGGCCAAGCGGACACTTCTATGCGGCACCCGCTTTCGGCCCGCGCTCATTTGCAAGGTGAACTATGAGTCGACTCTTGGATGTGCCAATTCATACAAGGCTGAAGCTCAGCACGTTGTGGGCGTCCACCATGTTTTGCTACATCTACTGCGACTATTTTGAACTCTATACCCCAGGGAAATTGGCAGGCATGACCGAAGGCAGAATGGCTCCTCTTGGGATGGCGACGCAAGGTATTTTGATGGGAACATCGGTGCTTATGGCTATCCCGAGCCTGATGATCTTTCTGTCTGTTGCATTGCCTGCTCGCTTCTGCAAAGTATCCAACATCACAGCAGGATTATTTTTCACGTTGTTGATGGGGATGCTCACCTATTCGGCCGACTGGTATTTCTACAAGTTCTTCGCCGGAATCGAGACGGTACTTACAGCGTTGGTCGGTTGGTATGCATGGACGTGGCCCAAGATAGCAAATGAAGATCGGTGACCGTACTGCAAGAAACCTCACATGAGTAATCCACGCGCAGCGCTGTTCAACGCGGCGATCAATGAGGAGCGCCAGTCGATGGGAGCCAATAAGAAGACCGCTAGACTCGCAGGCCTGCTCTATCTGATTTCAGTAGTCACTGGCGTTTTCAGCCTGATGTATGTGCCATCGCAGACCAGCGGGCAGGGAGATACTGCCGCGGCAGTGGCGCATATCATTAACGCGGAGCCGCTCTACCGACTCGGCATCGCTGCAGGAGCGGTGGACTACGCCATCTTCCTGTTATTGCCGTTGGTCTTATACAAGCTACTGAGTTCGGTGAACAGAAGCGCCGCCGTCACCATGGTGGCGTTGGCGCTGGCCTCGGTCCCGCTCGATTTCATTGCTCTATCGACCCAGCTCGATATTTTGTCGCTTTTAGATGGGGCGAAATATCGAGGCCTCCTGTCATCCGAACAACTTCAAGCCAACGCCATGCTGCTGCTCGACTCCTACCACAACCGGATTGCGATCGCCGAGCTGTTCTGGGGATTGTGGTTGTTTCCATTCGGTTACCTTGTTTACAAGTCCGGGTTTCTTCCAAGGATTCTCGGCGTGTTGTTGATGATCGGTTGCTTCAGCTACCTCATCACATTTTTCGGACAAACACTTTTTCCCGACCTAGCCATTCCCGGCTTTGTCATGTTGCCAGTCATGTTCGCCGAACTCGGCACGTGCATGTGGCTACTTATAGTGGGTGCACGTGAACCATTGCGAGGCGGAGGGCTAGCCTAGCGCTCTTCCCCGAGATGACAACTGAGAACGAAACGTCTGGGTTGCTTAACTGAAAAGAAAAACTACCGAGTGTCAGCGGCCTTGCAGCCATGTTGCTACCGCGGAGAAAGCTGCCGGATTACGCATGATCCCATCGTGAGTCGCGCCCGGGACGAGCACCGCGCGTCCATTGGGGTGCAGAAGTACGACCGATGGATATTGCTTCGCATCGAAAGCCTCATCATTCGTGCCAGCGATGAGGAGCAAGGGTTTGTCGTCGGCGCGTAAGGCAACCCGGTAATCGTCAGGCGCCATGTCCGCCATCGCGGCGAAACTGTAAAACAGCCGGCCGCGATCGGCGGATACATTGAAGTACAGCGTTCCAAGATGGTTAAACGCAGAGATCCCCAGCGAATTGAGCATGATGAGGCCGATGGTCCGGCGGAGGTGAACCTTCAACGGCGTTTCGAAAGACGCCTCCTGCCCAGTTGGCGTAGCCGTAGGCGTACGCGTCGTGGGCGACTGCTCGCCGAGAAGCGGTGCAAACAGCAAATAGCCGTCGACTAACGGCATTGCAGGCTTGGCCGCATAGCGCATCACGATGCCACCTCCCATTGAATGGCCGGCCAAGATCACGCGACTTTTAGGATTCTGCTTTCGGATTGCCTGGACCACATCGGCAAGGTCGTCGTCGTACTGTCCAATGTAATCGATATCGCCGAATGTCCCCTGAGAACCGCCGTGACCGCGCAGGTCGAGCGTGGCGACATTAACACTTGCCGCCCCGCGAATGCCTTCCGCGGTCGGCGCCATTTCGTCGGCGTTCGACATCACGCCGTGCACTAAAACGACGGTCGTGTCACTGCCGGCCTCAAACCAGTGCGCGTGAAGCACCGCACCATCCCGCATCGAGAAGCAGCGCGTTGCAGCATCCAGCCGGCAGGTATGGCGAGATGATGGCGATGGCCGAAGTGGATAGGGCTCGTGCGCGAAAGTTGGTGCGGGCGTGGAGATCAGCAGCGCACCAACACTGACCCAAACGATGGGTAATGCGATGGCGATAATCAAAACCACACGGAGTCGTTTGTTCATGAGTCGGTCACCTTTAATTGGGCGCGGAGGTTCGATCCGATGCACGCCATGGGCTTCGGATCGTTCGTAATCTGGTATGTCCTGGTCGCTGAGAGTCGTGCAGCGCTGACGGCTTTTATTCGCGTTCGAACTGCGCAATCTCTTCCAGCGCAGCGTGTGCCCTTGTGACACTGCGTCCGGCGAAGCTGTCGTCAAAAAAACGACGGAGCCAAGCGCCGCCTGGGTGGCGCGACCAGCGGAACAATGCGTATATCAAGCCCAGAGACACGGCGCTACTGGCGAACGACCAGTACACCGTCGCAGGCGCCGCCACCCAGAGGTCCACCCCTTGGCCGTAGAGCAGCACCAACGCCAGCGGAATCCAGACTAAGCACCAAGTTGCGGCAAACCATAACGCGCATCGGATGCGCCACGCACCCAGTCGCGTCAGTTGCGTCTGGATTGTGATTACCGGCGCTGCATAGTCAATCTGGCCAACGAGCACCAAGTCGCGCACAGCGAAGGCAATCATCATTAGCCCATATCCGTGTAGCAATAATCCTTCGACTAACAGATGCGGCTCGTGCAGGTACTTGATCCAGAACGAGGCGGACAAAGCGACGAGCAGGACGCCGGCGATAATTTGTAGGGTCTGAGCGAAGATCAACGGCCGCAAGCGGGATCGAGTTTTCCGGGTCTGCAGTTCCTGAACCAGCCACCCCTTCTGAGATAGCTGATGCTCCAGTCGCCGGTCGAGCGTCTGCCAAGCTTGTTTGAGGTCATCGAGTTCCATGCGGAATTCCATTGTCGTTGGTGCCAGTCATATCCTGGCGGAAACGTTGCTTTAGTCGGTTGATCTTGGTTCCGACGTTGCTTTCGCTGATACCCAGTACTTCCGCGATTTCGCGCGAAGAGCGATCCTCAAGGTAAAGCAGCATCAACGCGCGGTTGAGTGGTTTGAGTAGCGCAATGAAGCGGCGAAATGCGCGCACTTGACCGTTCGCATCATGGTCAGCGACGTTGTCATCGGCGACGTCGTCAACATCATCGTCGAGGGGCACAGCGAAGGCGCGGCGAGAGCTGTCGCCCCGCAGGAACGAGATTGCGACGTTCAACGCGATACGGTACATCCAGGTCGAAAACGTTCGCCGCGAGTCATAGGTGGGGAAGGCTCTCCACAACTGCATCGCGATTTCCTGGGCGAGGTCGGCGCGGTCGTCCACGTCGCGGGCATAGGTGTTGGCGACTTTGAAGACTATCTTGCGATGGTCATCTAGCAATTTCGCAAACTGCTGCCTTGGATCTGCCTCAGTGGTGACTTCCTCATTCATTTGTCTCCCTGTCCCCGATTTTGTTCGTCGGTACCATGATTCGCAGGACGCAGGAAATTGTCACACTTCTTGAATGGACGGACCTGGCTGGGTGGTGATTTTGCAGCTACAACTTTCACGGCCGCTGCAAAGATTGCCTTGTGTGATTGCAAGGCTCGCGTGGGGCGATAGTACCGCTACTTGACGTGGCTTCCAGTCAATCAAATCCCACCGGACGCACGGTTGCCGCAGCGGCATCGCGGCTTCTGCGCAAGTTTTACGGATCTTGAAGATTGATTGTTGACACACTGTGCGCCATACAGTAGTGTGCGATGCATGGGTGAATCAGACGCTTTCGGAAAACTGGAA
>JBDTZK010000230.1:0-4477 GCA_040005195.1 Pseudoxanthomonas sp. | reverse complement strand
TTTCTGGAAGTGCGCGCCGGCACCGGTGGCGACGAAGCAGCGATCTTCGCCGGCGATCTGTTCCGCATGTACGCGCGTTATGCCGAGCGCCAGGGATGGAAGGTGGAGGTGGAATCGGACAGCCCCGGCGAGCACGGCGGCTACAAGGAAATTGTCGCCAAGGTCAGCGGGCGCGGCGCGTTCTCGCGATTGAAGTTCGAATCAGGCACACACCGTGTGCAGCGCGTACCCGACACCGAATCGCAGGGCCGCATCCACACCTCGGCGGCCACCGTCGCGATCATTCCCGATGATGACGCGGTGGAAGAAGTGATCATCAACCCGGCGGATCTGAAAGTGGATACCTTCCGTTCTTCCGGCGCGGGTGGCCAGCACGTCAACAAGACCGAATCCGCAATCCGCATCACCCATATTCCCAGCGGCCTGGTTGTCGAGAACCAGACCGCGCGCTCGCAGCACGCCAACCGCGAGCACGCAATGAAGCGACTGAAAGCGCAGCTGCTGGAAGCCGAACGCAGCAAACACGCCGCAGCGCAAGCCGAATCACGCAAGCTGCAAGTGGGCAGCGGTGACCGCAGCCAGCGCATTCGCACCTACAACTTCCCGCAGGGCCGCATCACCGATCACCGCGTCGAAGGGCTCACGCTGTACGACCTGCCCAACATCATCCAGGGCAACCTCGATGAACTCATCGAACGCCTGTCGCGTGAACACCAGGCCGATGAACTGGCGCGTCTGACGGAGACCGCATTAACATCGCAGTACGCCGCGCCACTGAAGCAGATGTGGAACTTGTCGCACCCTTGTTCAACCTTTACCGCATGTTCTACCAGCAACCTTCCGACGAGACCTTGGCGCGAAGCTTCGTCAGCGAACGCCTGCAGCGCGACCAGTCGGTCATCCTGCTGGCGGAACTGCACCACCAGGCCGTCGCTTTCACCCAACTGTTTCCTTCGTACTCGTCGGTACGCGCGGGCCGCTCATGGATCCTGAACGATCTGTACGTGCAGGCGGAGGCGCGACGCAACGGCATCGCGCGTGCACTGCTGCAGGCCGCCGCAGATTTCGCCCACAACGATGGCGCGATCCGCCTGGAACTAGAAACCGACCACGACAACCGCAGTGCCCAGGCGCTGTACCGCCACATGGGCTGGGAGCCATACGAAGGCACGCTGCGCTTTCGACTGCAGTTGCAGGATTGAGTTAGGCTGCCCAGCATGAGTGCAAAAGCCGAGCTGATCCCCCTGAACCTGTGCGTCCTGACCGTGTCGGATTCGCGCAGCCTTGCCGAAGACAAGTCCGGCGATTACCTGGCGAGCGCCTTGCATGAGGACGGCCACCGCCTCTTTGAACGCGCCCTTTTGCCTGACGACCGCTATGAAATGCGCGCACTCGTGTCGCGCTGGATCGCTGACAGACACGTCGATGGCGTACTGGTGACTGGAGGCACCGGCTTCACCGGGCGTGACTCGACACCGGAGGCGTTGCTGCCGCTGATGGACAAGGAAATGCCAGGCTTTGGCGAACTGTTCCGGGCGATCAGTTTCGAGGAAATCGGTACATCCTCGCTGCAGTCGCGCGCCTTCGCAGGGCTGGCCAACAGTACGTTCGTGTTCTGCCTGCCCGGCTCCACTTCCGCGTGCAGGACGGGCTGGGAAAAGATCATCCGCGCCCAGCTCGATGCACGCACGCGCCCGTGCAATCTGGCGACGCTCCGCCCCCGTCTGAAGGAGTGAACATGCCGCTGAACACCCTGCAGTTGCTGGCCAAGGCCAGTGGCCTGTCGCCCACCGACATCGCCACCGCCATCCCGCGTGCCGGCGTGGCCACGGTCAAGGCCTGGCTCAATGGCGACAAGCTTCCCGGCAAGGACCAGATCAATGCACTGGCGCGCGCGTTCGGCGTTCCCGCCGGCGCATTACTGTCGGAACTGGCCAGTACCTTCGACCCTGCGCGCACCAAGGGAGAACATGACCTGCTGGCAGCCTATCGTTCGCTCAACACGCGCCAGCAAGGCGCACTGCTGGAAGTAGTCCGAACCATGGCCGACACACATGCGGTCAGCCGCGGGAGAACCAGGAAATGAAGAAGCTCAAGCGCAAGCCCTACGAAAAGCAGCTTGAATCGCTGCAACTGGAGCTGGTGGCGATGTCACGCTGGCTGCAACACAGTGGCAAGCGCGTGGTAGTGGTGCTGGAAGGCCGCGACACGGCGGGCAAGGGTGGGGTCATCAACGCGATCTCCGAACACCTCAACCCGCGCCAATGCCGTGTGCTGGCCCTGCCCAAGCCCAGTGATCGCGAAAGCACCCAGTGGTACTTCCAGCGCTACGTTTGCCATCTTCCGTCTGCAGGCGAAATCCTGCTGATGGACCGCAGCTGGTACAACCGGGCCGGCGTGGAAAAAGTGATGGGGTTCTGCACACAGGAAGAGTACAAATCCTTTCTGAAACAGGCACCGGTATTCGAGAAGATGCTGGTGGATGACGGCATCCTGCTGTTCAAATACTGGCTGACGGTTGACCAGGAACAACAGGAGGAACGTTTTGCCGAACGGCTGGAAGATCCGTTGAAGCGCTGGAAACTTTCGCCGATCGACGTGCAGGCCCGGGCGAAGTACGCCGACTACACCAAAGCACGCGAAGCGATGCTGAAAGCGACGCACCACCACGAGACCCCATGGACCCTGGTGGATTTCAACGACCAGAAGCGTGGACGATTGACCTTGATCCAGGACTTGCTTAATCGCCTTCCCGACACGCAGGTGCCTGATCCGACGCTGGATTTCCCCACCCTGCAGCACAAACCTCTGAAAGAATCCTTTGCCGTGGTGAAACCGATTGCTGATTCGAGTGGAAAGGACTGATCAGGATTACGTTCCTGGCGGGCTTTCAGAAACAGACTGCTTGCTGAGAAACCGCATATCGCTAGCGCCCGAATGGCATCCAGCATGCCGTTCGACACGCTCGCTTAGACAGGAAACCGGTCCACACCAGGCTGCTTGAAGCGTTGCGCCTGCGACTAGGTGCCAGATTTGCTGCCACCTGCCGCAGCCACGGCAGTTTCTATTTCCGCCGCGGTCACCGGACCCAGAAACTGTTTGGCCACCTTCCCATCCGGTGCAATCAGGTAGGTCATAGGCAATCCGCGCGGCGTGGCGAAATCCGCAGGCGGGTCATAGACGTCCAGGATCACGATGGGATACACCACAGGACGGGTTTTCAGAAATTCCAGCATCGCCTCTGCTTCGATCTCCTCGTAGGCCAGACCCACCACTTCCACGTCTTCGCGTTTCTGGTCCAGCGCAGACAGCTCCGGCATTTCCTTGATGCAGGGTGCACACCACGTGGCCCAGAAATTCACCACGACCCATTTGCCGCGCCGTGCCGCCAGTTCGTAAGGCGTACCGTCCACGGCGTTCCGCTTGAATGTCGGAATCTCGGCCGTGGTGGGCGCCGGTGCCGGCGTCACTGCCGCGGCTTCCGCCTGTACCGGCGCGGTGGCCGGGGTGGCAGCGGCTTCGCGCTTGCAGGCAACCAGCAGCAACAACGAACATACAAGGGTCAAGCAAATTCTGCAGGTCATGGCAGGTGTCCTTTGGTGTCTGTGTAAATATCGCTGACCTTGCGCTTCAATACCTCGCGCAAAGGGACACGCAACTCATCCAGTGCATTCCTTGCCGCGACGCCCAACGCATCGTCATGACAAGGAAGATGCGCTTCGGCAACCGGAATGCGCAGCTGGCAGGCTTCATAGAGTTCGCCGACCGTCAGGTCATCCAGGTCACGTGCCAGCAGCCATTCGCCTTGTTCGTCGCGGCGCAGCAGGTTGATGTCGTACAACTGGCCCAGGGTCTGTTCCACCAGTGAATCCGTCTGCATCGGCTCCATCTCCAATATCTGGTCACTGTGCAGGCCCTTGCCTTCGCGGCGCGCGGCGTCGAAGCGCCCCAGCAGGCGTAGCAGGCCGTAGATTTCGTAACCCAGTGGCAAGCGCATCGAGGCAGGCTGGTAGCGGAAAGCCGCTATTGAAGAAGCGAACGACGCGCCGAGCAGGATCGCAACCCAGCACAGATAGATCCACAGCAGCAGGATCGGGGCGATGGCAACGGCGCCGTAGATTTTCTCATACGAGTTGAAACTGGCCAGATAGATGCCAAGCGCCCACTTGATGAGTTCCAGCAGGAAGGTGGCCAACAATGCACCTGCGACCGCATAGCGCAGCTTGATGGTCCGATGCGGCACCACGCGATAGATCGCGGCGATCGCGGCGACTTCGATCAAAATCGGCGCCAGCGTCAGCGTGAGTGTTTCCAGCACCTTGCCTTCGGCGGTGGCGAAAACAGGAAGCGAGAAGAATTTCGCCGAGATCGCCAGCGAGGCCGCTGCCACCAGCGCACCCAGCGTCAGTACGGTCCAGTACACCAGGAAGCGGCCGAATCTGGGCCGTGAAGACGCGACCCGCCAGATGCGGTTGAA
>JBDTZK010000229.1:0-4480 GCA_040005195.1 Pseudoxanthomonas sp. | reverse complement strand
CGTGCCGCCGGCAACGGCGCCATGCAAGGGCGCGCGAAGAACGTGATCCTGTTCCTGGGCGATGGCATGAGCCTGACCACGGTCGCCGCTGCACGCATTCTGGAAGGCCAGCGCAAAGGCAGTTCCGGCGAAGAGAACCGGCTGTCATGGGAAGACTTCCCCAACACTGCGCTCAGCAAGACCTACAACACCGATTCGCAGACACCGGATTCTGCGGGCACGATGACCGCCATCACCACGGGCGTGAAAAGCCACATGGGTGCCATTGCCGTGGCATCGGGCAAGAAGAATGATTGCGTCACCAGCCTCACGCAGCCTTTGCTGACCTGGCTCGAACTGGCCGACAGCGCCGGCTTGGCCACCGGCGTGGTGACCACCGCACGCCTGACCCATGCGACACCCGCCGCGACGTACGCACACTCACCCAATCGCGACTGGGAAAACGATGCCGACCTGCCGCCGCAAGCCGTCGCGGAAGGCTGCCAGGACATCGCCCAGCAATTGATTTCGTCCGCGCGCTTCGGGCGTGGACCCACGGTGGCCTTGGGCGGCGGGCGCAGGGAATTCACCCCCGTCGACCAACGCGACCCCGAGCACGATGACAAGGTCGGACAGCGCCTGGACGGACGTGACCTGGTCGATGAGTGGAAGCGCGCGAACACCGGGGGCGCTTATGTCTGGAACAACCAACAACTGAAGGCCAACAAGGAAGCGCCCTCGTTGCTGGGACTGTTTGAAGACGACCACATGCAGTTCGAGCATGATCGCGACAAGACCGGCAATGGCGACCCCAGCCTGACCGAGATGACGCTGGCTGCCATCCACACACTGTCCCGCAATCGGCAAGGCTATGTGCTGATGGTGGAAGGTGCACGCATTGACCACGCCAACCATTACGGCAATGCCTATCGCGCACTGGACGAAACCATTTCCCTATCCAACGCAGTGCGCGCCGCGGTACAGGCGACGTCTGCCGAGGACACGCTGATCATCGTCACCGCGGATCATTCCCACACACTCAACTTCGTTGGATATCCGTTGCGCGGCAATCCGATCCTGGGCAAGGTGCGCGGGATGGGCGGTGAAGATGACGTGCCAGGCGACCTTGCACGCGACAGCACCGGCCAGGTCTTCACCACACTGACCTATGCCAATGGCCCCGGTAATACAGGCACCAGCAACCAGCAGGCGGCTGGGCCGAAAAGATTCCTGCATGCACCTAGCAGCTATGAGGCGCGCGAAGGACGCCCGGACCTCAGCACGGTCGATACGGAAGATCCCGAGTACCTTCAGGAATCGCTGGTGCCGTTGAAATCCGAATCACATGGCGGCGAAGACGTGGGCATCTGGGCCCATGGAGCGGGCAGCGAAGCAGTGCGCGGCACGGTGGAGGAAAACGTTATCTACCACTTCATCGTGCAAGCCACGCCCAGGCTGCGCCAGCGACTATGCGAGGCCAAGACCTGCAACGCGCAAGGCGTGCCCGTGGAGTTGCCGGCGCTTGCCGATTTCGAGAAGAAATAACCACAAGGCACAGGCGTGGGCACTGGCCGCGCCTGTGCTCAGAACGGTTTGGCAAGCACCAGGTAAATCACGACCACCAGCAACAGCACCGGTAACTCGTTGAACCAGCGCAGTGCTTTCGACGACGGCAGGGCGCGGCCTTTCTCCACACCTTTCAACCAGCGCCCGGCCACGATGAAGTGCGCCAGCATCAACCCGACCAGTGCGAGCTTGGCGTGCAACCAACCGCCATTGATGTGGAAGTGCAGCCACAGCGCCAGCCCCAGGATCAACGCCAGGCCAAACATGGTGTGCCCGAAGCGGTAGAGTTTTTTACCCATCAACAGCAGGCGTGCCTGGACATCCGGCTGGGCGCGCGTCTCGGTCAGGTTCACCAAGATGCGCGGCAGGTAGAACACGGTGGCCATCCAGGCGATGACGAAGACGAGATGTGCGGTCTTGACCCAGAAATACATGCGTTTGGCTCCGTTTGGCTGACAATAGGATAGCGGAGCGCGCCAGACGACATCGCCACGCCTCGCTACTTTCTTCAATCAACGACGCCACCATGACCAAGCAATACGACGAAGCCTATTTCCAGAAGTGGTATCGCGGTGGCGACATCGGCGGCCCGCAACGGTTGGCCAGCAAGGTGGCCCTGGCGGTGTCCTGCGCCGAGTACTACCTGGAGCGACCGATCCGCACGGTGCTGGACATCGGCTGCGGTGAAGGTGCGTGGCGCGCGCCGCTGATGAAGCTGCGCCCCAAATTGCGTTACCTCGGCTTCGACAACAGTGAATTCGCGGTGGCCAAGTACGGCCGGCGTCGCAACCTGAATTACGCGCCCTTCGGCAGCTTCGACCAATTGCGTCCGTGCCCGCCGGTCGATCTGCTGGTCTGCGCCGACGTGCTGCATTACCTGCCAACACGCGAACTGCAGCGCGGCCTGCCCGGCGTGGCGGAGCTGTGCGGCGGGGTGGCATTTCTGGAAACGTTCACCCGCGAAGATGAATACGAAGGCGACAGGGTTGGCTTCCAGCCCCGTACCGCAGCCTGGTATCGCAAGCAGTTCAATGCCCATGGCCTGCAGTCGGTGGGCTCGCATTGCTGGCTGACACCGGCCTTGGGCGACCAGATCGCCGCCCTGGAACAAGGCGCCTGAGCCCGGGTAGTCCGTTTCCGGTATGCTGCGCCGCAGCAACCCGCACCTGCAGGACTTCGCAAAGATGATGCTTTATCAATGGCATGAATTGAGCCGCAATCTGATGGCTCCGTGGATTCACCAGGCAGGCGCCAACGCCAAGCTCTTCTCCGACCCCAACAGTTGGCTCTCCACCGTTCCCGGCGCCGACCGCCTGGCCGCCGGCAACGAGTTGATGCACCGCTTGGGCAAGGACTACGAAAAACCGCCATGGGATATCCACCAGGTCGAAGTCAACGGCGCCAAGGTGCCGGTGGTGGAACAGGAAATCCTTGCCACGCCGTTCTGTCGTCTGCTGCGCTTCAAGCGCTACACCGACGAAGCCAAAAGCATGGCGGCAATGAAGAAGGAACCGGCAGTACTGGTGGTCGCGCCCCTGTCGGGTCACCACGCCACGCTGCTGCGCGATACCGTGCGCACGCTGTTGCAGGACCACAAGGTTTACGTGACCGAGTGGATCGACGCGCGTCTGGTGCCTACGACCTCAGGCAAGTTCGGCCTGGACGATTATGTCGCCACCATCGAGGATTTCATCCGCCACATCGGTGCCGACAACCTCAGCGTGATCAGCGTCTGCCAGCCGACCGTGCCCGTGCTTGCTGCCGTGTCGCTGATGGCCGCGCGTGGCGAAGACACGCCGCGTTCGCTGGTGATGATGGGGGGACCGATCGATGCGCGCCAAAGCCCCACCCAGGTCAACGACCTGGCCACCAAGAACCCGTTGTCGTGGTTCGAGAACAACGTCATCCATACCGTGCCCGCCGCTTATCCCGGCCATGGTCGCGCGGTGTATCCGGGCTTCCTGCAGCACGCCGGATTCATTGCCATGAATCCCAGCCGGCATTTCATGTCGCATTACGATTTCTATGCAGACCTGGTGAAGGGTGACCTGGAAGACGCCGATTCGCACCGCAAGTTCTACGACGAATACAACGCGGTGCTGGACATGCCGGCCGAGTATTACCTGGACACGATCCGCACGGTGTTCCAGGAATTCTCGCTGCCGCGTGGCACCTGGAAGATCAAGGGCGAGCTGGTGAAACCGGCGGCGATCAGGAAGACCGCGCTGCTGAGCATCGAAGGCGAACTGGACGACATCTCCGGCCTGGGCCAGACGGCGGCGGCACACGACCTGTGCACCGGCATACCCAAAGCGAAACACAAGCACATCACGGTGAAAGACGCCGGACACTTCGGCATCTTCAGCGGCCGCCGCTGGCGTGACGTGGTCTACCCGGACGTGCGCGACTTTATCGCTAAATACGCGGCCTGACGCCTCCCATGCAGGCGCTGCGCACGCCGGGAAAAACAAGGCCTGCGGAATCTGTTCCGCAGGCCTTTTGGTTTGCGCTCGAAGCTTGGGCGGATTCCTCAGAACCTTGCTACACCACCGGGTTGTACACCAGCAAGTGCTTGGCCAACAGTCCGTGCAGCTTGCCGAGCGCACGCGCCAAGTGCAGGGTGACGAACAGCAAGGCAATGCCGCCCAACACCACCAGCGGGAACTCCCATGGCTGTCCGCTATACACCAGTTGCGTACCGTCCGCGAACAGATGACTGCCCAGCCCGAACAGCAATCCGATCGGTAGCACGATCAAGCTCACTGACACCGCCAGACCGGTCACCGCAACAGTGAAGTAGGCGATACCCAATGGCAGCATAAGCAGGAAATACAGCATCGCCGTCCATGTGCGCACGTCGGTAAACATGTCCTTGATTCGCTCCAGCCAGCCTTTGCCACGCGGCGTATACAGCGGGCGTCGCGGCATGCGCTCG
>JBDTZK010000228.1:0-4481 GCA_040005195.1 Pseudoxanthomonas sp. | reverse complement strand
ATTTCGGCATGCCGGTGTCGACCACGCACAGCATCTCCACCGCGATCATGGGCGTTGGCTATGCAAAGAATCCGAAGGCGCTGAAGCTTGGCGTGATCGAACGCATTGTGTGGGCGTGGATACTCACCATTCCTGCGGCCGGTGGCATCGCCTATGGTCTATTGCGCCTGTTCGAAGCGTTGGGCTGGGCCTGACGCTATTGCTTGAAGCGGGCGGTGCCCGCTAGTTCTTATTCGGCAAGGCCCATCGCGGGCAGGACCCACGTCTGCAGGGGCAATTTTCGCGGCCGGGCCTGCTCCCTACAGTAGATCGCCTTCGGTCGACAGCGCGCGTTCCATGGTGTCGCCCAGGCCGCCGATCTCCAGGACCATGCGGTCGACCTCGGAAGGCGTCAGTCCGTCGTAGGGACGGTTCTCGCACAGCTGCAGGTAGGGCACGCCGTCCAGGTCACCGATAGCCAGATAACCCACGCTGCTCTGCCAGTTGAATGCCAGTGCACGGCGCGCATCGGTACCGGTGATCGGCGCAATCACGGTGCTGACCCGCAGGTAGCCACGTTCGTCGTCGTTGCCCAGTTCCGACAGAAAAATGGATTGACGGCGGTTGCCGCTGTTCAGCGACAACTCCACACAGGCCACGTAAGGCTCATGCATGGTGACTTTGTAACCCGACTGGGTCAGGTGGCTGCGGATCTGTTCGAAATTCTGCATGGGGATGCTCCTTCGTTGAACGCGGGCTATGCTAATCGCTGATGGCCGACAAGTCTTCCGCCGATCTTATCCTTGCTGCCGTCCGCGCGATTCCGCGAGGACAGGTGGCCGGTTATGGCGAGGTCGCGCACCGCGCAGGACTTCCGGGGCGTGCGCGGCTTGCTGCAAGAGTGCTGAGCGAAAACACGGATTCAAAGTTGCCATGGCATCGCGTGGTTCGGTCGGATGGCAGGATCGCTTTTCCGGAAGGCTCCGGCGCTTACCAGGAACAGTCCCAGCGACTGCGTTCAGAGGGTGTAACCGTGGTCAATGGGCGTGTGCGCAACCTGAAAACCGCGCGCACGTTGGACGAGCAGGTATGGGGGCCGCTTTCGTGAAATTCATGGCATGCGTTTGCGTAGCCAGGCGGCGATGCTCAAGCGTTCGCGTGTCGCAGGCAGCACTTCGTGTTCGAGGCTGCTGAGGAAAACAATGGTGGTGCCCGCACGCGGCAGTACGTCGATTGATCCGCTTGGAAGGTACAGGCGTAACGCGCCACCTTGGGCAGCGGACCAGTCGTGGTTGAGGTAGCTCACCATCGACAGCACCCGCGTGTCGGTGCCGTGAAACTGATCGCGGTGACGTGGGTAGCAAGCGCCTACTGGATAACAGGCGAAATGCGCTTCCTCTTCCGACAAGCCCATGAAAAGTTTTTCATTCAACGCCAGGCGCAGTCGTTGTAGTGAAGCAAGGTAGTCGCTTGCAGCCTGGCTTGCGTCTCTTTCCAGCCAGCCGGTGACATCGCCACGGAGCGAGAGGCGCAGCTGCTGGCCAATGCCATGGCCTACCTGGGCAGGGCGCAACGCGCCGTTTTGTTGAAGGTCTTTCAATGCATTGCGCAACATCACGGTGCTGGCCGGATCGGGAGAACCTTCCAGCAGGCACGCGCCATAGACGGTCAGGGCCTCGGCAAGCGTGGCAGGGTCATCCAGGACCGCCACGGGTAGGGAAGGCATGTCGGTATGATAGGCGCAAGTTCCCAGAGAAACGCCATGTTCCCCAGAATTCCACCCGTGACGCAGGGATTGATGATCGCCTGCGTGGTGATGTTCCTGTTGCAGCAATTGCTGCCGCCGACCGCCATCGCGTCAATGGCGCTGTGGCCCTTGGGGCCGAACGGCCTGGATATTTTTTCGGCACCCTATGAGTTCAAACCGTGGCAGTTGTTGACCTACGGCTTCCTGCACGGCAGTTTTCCGCATCTGCTTTTCAACATGCTGGCGCTGTACACGTTCGGCGCGCCGCTGGAACTGACCTGGGGCAATCGCCGCTTCCTGACCTATTTCATGGTCTGCATTGCGGGCGCAGGCGTGTTGCAGCTGATAGTCGGCTGGTGGACCGTGTCCAATGGCGGCATGCCGTATCCGACGGTAGGCGCGTCGGGTGGCGTGTTCGGGCTGTTACTGGCTTACGGGATGTTGTTTCCGCACCAGCGCCTGATGCTGATCTTTCCGCCTATAGCGATGAAGGCGCGCACGTTGGTCATCGTCTATGGCGTAATCGAATTGACGTTGGGTTTCACCGGCCTGCAACCGGGGGTGGCGCATTTCGCGCACCTGGGCGGCATGTTGTTCGGCTGGCTGCTGATTCGCTATTGGCGCGGGCAACCACCCTTCAACAAACGCAGGCCACCCGGCCCGCGCATCGTTCGATAAAAACGGTACTGAAATAAAAAGGCGCGGAATTCCGCGCCTTTTGCTGTTGCCGTATCAGTTGAAGGTCAGCGCCAGATACTGATCTGCTCGGCGTCAATGCGACGCATGGGCTGAGAGGCCTTGCAGCTGAAGGATTCACCGAAAGGAGGGAGGTTGGCGAGCGGTCCATTGCTGCGCAACTGGCCGGGTGCGTGCACGTCGGTCGTCAGGCGCTGCGCCGCTTCGCTGGGCGACACCTGCTGCGCCCACAGTTCGGACCAGCTGCGGAAGAACGTCTGCTTGGCACCCAGATTGGGTGCCAGCTGGGCGTTGGTGAACGCCTCCCAGGCCAGCTCGACGCCAACCAGGTCGGCCAGGTCTTCCTGCTGGGTCAGCTGGCCATTGAGCTTGGCATTGGCTACTTCCGGATACGCATAGCCGCTGTACTGCGCAGCCACGCGCGTACCGAGGGCATTCCAGGCAGCCACGTCGGCGGGCGCCCACCAGTCGCGCAGCTCGCCCTTGGCATCGACCATGCGACCATTGCTGTCGAAGCCGCGGCTGAGTTCGTGGCCGACCAGTGCACCGTACGATCCGAACAAGGCCGAGTCGCCGCGAGTCACATCGAACACCGGCGGTTGCAGCACCGCCGCGGTCACGATCAGGCGATTCTGCGCCAGGTCGTAGGTGAGGGCAGGTTGCTGCGGAAGTACATCCCAGCGACGGTCTGCATTGCCTTTGCCGATGCGCTTCATTTCCTCGCGATGGCGCCAGGTGGATGCGATGAGGATGTTGCTGCCGAAACTGCCGCGCCCCATCGGTTGCACCGAGTAGTCCAGGTCGCGGCGCGGTGTGCCGATCTCGATCTTCAGCTTGTCGATTTTCGACTTTGCTTCGGTCTTCGCGGAAGCGCTCATCCATGTGCTGCGTTCGATGCCGCGTGCCAACGCATCGCGCACATTCTGGGCGATGGATTCAGCCTTGCTCCTGCTGGCGGCAGGCAGATACCTGGCCGCATATTCGCGGCCCAGCATCGGGCCAGCGGCAGTGTTGATGGCATCAAGCACGTGCTGCCAGCGCGGTGCCGGAGCCGTTTCACCTTTCAGCACACGGCCGCGGAATTCGAAGCTCGCATCACGGTACGACTTGGCCAGGTACGGCGCCATGGTGTCGCCCACCTGGAAACGCAGGTAGGTCTTCCACTGGTCCGGCTTGAGCGAGCCCACCAGGGTGTTGAGCTCGGCGAACAACGCCGGATTGACCATCGAGACGGTGTCGTCGCTGACGCCCTGTGTCTTGAGGAAGGCATCCAGTTGCAGGTTGCGATATTGCTTGCCCAGCTCCTTGGTGGACGCTGGCAGGTAGTTGGACAGTGGATTTTTCAATTCGGATAGTGGCCTGGACGCGCGCGCGATGCGCGTTTCCAGGTCAATCACGGCATTGGCTTCGGCATCGAGCTTGTCAGCCTGGGTGCCGGTCAGCGCCAGGATCTGTTTCACGTAGTTCTTGTAGCGGCCCAGCAATTCGCGCGTCTCGGGATCCATGCGCGTGTAGTACGCCGGATCGGGCAGCCCTAAACCGCCTTGCGAGAAGTAACCGATATGGCGGTCAAGTGCCTTCAGGTCCACGTCGGGGCTGAAATTGAAAGCTACTGGAATGCCGATCTGGTGCAGGGCAGCGAATGCCGCAGGCACGTCTTTCGATTTCTTGATGCCGTTGATGCGGTCAAGCAACGGTGCGATGGGTTTGGCGCCGTCCGCTTCCACGGCCGCTTCATCCAGGCCGCTGGCCCAGAAGTCGCCCAGCAACTTCTGCACGTTGCCCTGCGGTGACTGCATCGCGGCATCCAGCAACTGGCGCTGCTGCAGCTGGCTGCGTTCGCTCAGCTGTCCCAATGCGCTCAGCGAACCGGCGCCGGCGGGCAGCGGATTGGCTTTCAGCCAGGTTGCGTTGGCGCTGGCGTAGAAATCGGTGCATTCCGCACTGACGACCGGTGCCTTGGGCGCCTTTTTCTTCTTGGCGGCTGCTTGGGCGTCGTGTGTGCCCAACGCCAATAACAGGGCGAAACAAAAAATAAAAAATTACGGACTAAACAATG
>JBDTZK010000227.1:0-4513 GCA_040005195.1 Pseudoxanthomonas sp. | reverse complement strand
TCAAAGACTTTTTCCAGGCGGTCCCAGGTGTCCGTAGCACGCTCACGCGCCTGTCCCACCTTGCTTTCAACCGCGTCGCGTACGGCCTCTACCTTGCCACCCGCCACCTTGCGCGTGATCTGCTCAAGGGACAGTCCTTCCTTGACCAACGTTTCGAACAGCTTGGTGCCCTCGGCCTGGGCACGACCAAAGGCGCCCACGCCTGCAAGCCAGACTTGCTGGGCGGATTCGCCGAGGTTCTTTGAAAGACGCTCGGCCTGCGCCTGCAGGTCGGGATTGTTCGCGGAGGTGGACTTGCGTGCGGTTTTCTTGAGCTTGGCCATGGGTTCCGTCGACAAAAGGAAGGAGTGAGGAAGCCCAAGAATCACCCGCTTGTCTAGAGCTTTCACACCAGCCGTGCGGCTGATGCAGAAGCCGATCTTCAGCCCGTCGCCTTCAACTTGCGCGTGATGTGCTTTGCGCGGCGGCGACGCGCAACGATCTGGTCCACATCGTCCAGCGCACGACGCAAGCGTGCCGTGGTTTCCGTCATGCGCGGTGCGACATCCAGGCCGTCGAGTAACGAGCGATTGCGGTCGTTGATGATCTCGTCACGCAGCCCGATGCCGTGTGCGGCCAACATCGGGCGCAGGACGTCGGCGCGCTTTCGCAGGTCCGCCAAGGTGTTGCGGTAAGCGAGTTGGCAAACGCGATGGCGTGCGGAAAAACTGAAGAGGTTGGTGAAGAAAAGCTCGCTGTCTTCCGCATTTGGCTCGAATACGAGCTGATCGATATTGGGGAACTGGTGCGGATACTTTTCCATGCCGATCTGCATCCGTGACTGCAGCAGGGTGCGCAGGGTCTGTGAAAGCACGGCGGGCAGCCCGCCACTGGCCAAGCCGCGGCGTTCCTGCTCACCGGCCAGTGGCGAGGCGTGGCTGGCATCGAACGGCACCAGCGGGTTCACCCCGATCATCAGGTCTATTCCGCGCTCCAGCACGGTGGACGCATGCATGGTCCGGCGCAGTGCCCCGTCAAGAAAATGACGGCCATTGATCTGTACAGGCGAATACAGGCCGGGCAAGGCCGAACTGGCCTGCACCGCTTGCAAGATGGGTACGCCATCCCAGCCTTTCTCGCCGAAGCGAACGGCTTCGCCGCTGTCCAGGTCGACGGCAACCACGAACAAATCGGCGCCAAGGGTGCGGAAGTCGTTGCTGCGACCGCGGCGGGTGAAGACATCACGCAGAAAGCTTTCCACGCCTTCGCTGTCGAACAGGCCAGTCGGTACCAGCCCGCCGAAACGCATGATCAGGTCGGACAGGCGCGTAGCCTTGCGCGGGTTGAGCATCAGGCGCCGCGCCCAGTCGGCATACAGGCCGGGCAACGTAGCCGCGCGACGCAGGTATTCGCCCACGTTGGGTTTCAGGAAGATCTCGGGGCGGAATTCCGCATCGTCACTGGTGCCGGTGATGAAAATGCGGCACATCTCGGCAGTACTCATGCGGTTCGCCAGGCCGGCGGCGAGGAACGCGCCGGAACTCACGCCGACATAGCAATCCAGACGCGTCAGGTCCAGGCCATCCAGCGCTTCGTCCATGGCTCGAAGTGCGCCCAGTTCGTACATGCCGCCGATAGGGCCGCCGCCGGCAATCGCCAGGCCGATACGGCCATCGGACCCACGCTTCTGGGCGCTGTGTAGTGAAAGCATGCACAATCCGGCTGCAGAAAACCTGCCCGAGTGTAGCCGAGAAGTTCCAGAGCTTGTAAACGTTATCGTGGCGCGAACAACGTGTGTCTCCCGGCTTGCGATTGCTCGCGTTGGCCGCGATCATTCAGGCATGTAACTCAGCAATCCCCTCATCGAACGGCTCGGTCGTCGTCTGGCTTGCCATCAGGCCTTGCATGACCACAAGCGCGAACCACGCAACAAACTCCGTTGGCTGCCGTTGTTGCGCGCCTGGCAGACACAGCGGCTGGAGCGCAGCTTCGAACATTTCCTCTACGATCCGCAGCGTCGCGCGGCCGCCCAGTTTTTCCTCACCGATGTCTATGGGGATCGCGATTTCAGCAAGCGTGATGCCAACGTCGCCAAGGTGTTGCCGATGATGCAGCGCTTGCTGCCTGCCTCGGTCCTGGGCACGGTCACCGATGGCATCGAGCTGGGTGCACTGACCCACGCGCTTGACCTGCGCATGGCGGCCGAATTGCAACGCATCGCGCCCACCCGCAAACGGCTGGATGCAGTCCTGTACGGCAAGGCTTATCGCCAGGTCGGACATGAGCGCTTGCGCCGGCATCAGATAGATCTGATTTCCGGGGTTGGCGTGGGCTTGGCCAAGGCGGTCAAGACCCCCGGGGTCGCCATGCTTTTACGGCTCTCGCGTGGGCCTGCCAAGGCCAGCGGTCTTGGTGAATTGCAGGGTTTCCTTGAGCGCGGCTTCGATGCCTTCTCCGCACTGGGTGACGGGAAGGCTTTCGTGGCGGATATCGAGACGTCTGAGCGCCTGGTGGCCAGGCGACTGTTTGCGGCCGAGGAAGACCCGTTCAGCTGAGTGAGCGGGGTGTCCTCTACTTAGTCGAATTTCTCGCCGAGGACGCGTTTGATCTCTGATTCGATCGGGTCTTTCAGCATGGACAGCATGAAGCCGAGTTGCGCGGTCACATGCAGTTTTTTGGGTGACAATTTGATCTTGCCATCCACGCCCGAGCGGACAAAATTCAGTGTGTCCCCGTCCCAGTCGTACTTGACGTCGAAGCGTTCGGCCAATTTCCTGGCGACGCTTTCTATCGCCTTGCGGGCTTCGGCCGGTGTCTTGGAATGCGCGTGGTGGATATCGATGCTGGGCATGGGTGGGGATTCCTTGTTGATGGATCTATTGTGGGCAGGCCTGGTCTCAAGTCCAAGCCGCAGCGCGGCATGGTAGTCTCCCGCGGCGTGGAAAATCTCAGACTACATTTCGGCAATCGCCAGCAAGCTGACCGCGCGCTGGTCACCGGCGTGCATCGCGTGGTGCGCGAGGCCAGCGGTTTGCTGGGCGTGGGCGACAATGCGCAGGGCGCGCTGCTGGCGCAGTTCTGCATGGATCGCCGGGGATTGTGGCTGCAGGTTGCCGCCGGCGGCCGCGGTATTCATGTGAATGGCCGACCGGTACAACGCATGGCCTTGTTGAGGGCGGGCGATACCGTCTATCTGGATGGTGCCGAGATCCTGGTCCAGGCGTCTCACCAGGGGCTGGATGCGGTGCCTCACGCGGATGCCACCGAAAATGATCCCCGCATCGTGCTGCGTGGGGTTGGGGGCAAGCACCATGGCCGTGCCTACAGCCTGTCCCAGCCCTGTCTGGTGGGAAGTGCACTGGACGCCGCTATCCGCATTGATGTTCCCGGTTTTGACGACCGTCACGCCCAGCTCGAAAGACGAGGCGACCGCGTTCTCCTGCGGGACTTGGGCTCGGCTGCAGGCAGTGTGGTCAACGGCGTTGCGGTGCGCGACGCGCTGTTGGCGGCAGGTGATCAGGTGGCTTTCGACAGCCAGCACCGGTTCGTGGTGGAAGTGCCTTGGCAGGAGGCTTCCGCCGACAACGCTGAATTTACCGATGACAGCGTGCAAGGAGGAACCGGTGGCGTGAATCAGGTCGAAAAGCATTCCCTGAAGCGCTGGCCATGGTTGTTGCTGGCTGCACTTTTTCTGGGTGCCGTGCTCAGCGCGCTGCTGCTGTTCGGCGCCGGCTGACCGCTTTCCAGCCACGCCAGCCCAGCAGTACGGCAAGGATGGCGGCATAGAGCAGCGGTTCGCGCACATCCGACTTCACCAGCCACCAGAAATGCAGCACGGCCAGTACGCCGATGACATAGACCAGCTTGTGCAGTCGCCCCCAGTTGCGGCCCAGGCGTTTGATCCATCCCTTGGTCGAAGTGACTGCCAGTGGCAATAACAGCAGCCACGCGGTGAATCCCACCGTGATGTAAGGACGCTTCACTATTTCTTCAAAGATCTGCGCCCAGTAGCCACTCAAATCCAGTACCAGGTAGGCGGCGAAGTGCAGGCAGGCGTAGAAGAAGGCATACAACCCCAGCATGCGTCGGAAGCGGATCAGTAGCGCCTGTCCCGTCAGCTGCCGAAGCGGCGTGATCGCCAGCGTCAGCATCAACATGCGCAAGGCCCAGAGTCCCGTGCGGTGTTCGACTTCGGCGATGGGGTCGGCACCCAGGGCATCGCTGGCATTTTTCCATACGTCATGAAACTGCCAGGCCAGGATCAAGGCGGGCAGCAGGGCCAGCAGGTGTACCAGGGTCTTGGCAGCGATGATGCCGGTCGAGGTCTTGGCCATGGGTGTGGGTATCTCAGCGGCGAAGCAGGTTCAATACCACTTCTTCAGATCCAGTCCCGCGTACAGCGAGGCCACTTGCGCGCCGTAGCCGTTGAAGGGAAGGGTGGGGATGCGCCCGGCGAACAGCTTGCTGGCGTTGCCGGCGATTCTACGTTCGGTTTTCTGACTCCAGCGCGGATGGTCCACGGCGGGATTGACGT
>JBDTZK010000226.1:0-4526 GCA_040005195.1 Pseudoxanthomonas sp. | reverse complement strand
GCTGGCCCGAGCCGCGCGTGATCGTGCGCTTCTGGATCATCTCGGTGGTGCTGGTCCTGGTCGGTCTGGCCACGTTGAAGGTGCGTTGATGAACGACTCACCGCGCCAGGCAACACGACTGGAAGCCATCGGTGGCCACTATGACCCGTGGTTGATGACGGTGATGCTGACATTGGCCGCGTTGGGCGTGGTGATGGTGGCATCAAGTTCCATTGCCATGGACAGCAACCCGTTCTATTTCCTGACCCGCCACGTGGTGTTCCTGACGCTTGGCATTGGCCTGGCGTGCGTCGCCATGCGCACCGAACTCAAGACCATCGAACACTACAACCAGTGGCTGCTGCTGGCATGCTTCGTTTTGTTGGCCATGGTGTTCGTGCCGGTGCTCGGCAGCAGCGTCAATGGTGCCAAGCGCTGGATAAATCTGGGTGTTTCCAAGTTCCAGGTAGTGGAAGCGGTCAAGGTCCTCTATATCGTGTGGCTGTCCAGCTATCTGGTGCGCTTTCGCGATGAAGTCAACGCGACGTGGCCCGCCATGCTGAAGCCACTGGGCGTGGCCATTGCGCTGGTCGTGCTGCTCTTGCTGCAGCCGGACTTCGGTTCGTCCACGCTGCTGCTGGCCATCACCGCCGGCATGCTGGTGCTGGGTGGCGTGAACCTGCCACGCATGTCCGCGCCCATCGTCATCGGCCTGCCGATCTTCGCCTTCATCGCCATCCTGGAACCCTACCGGATGCGCCGCATCACGTCCTTCATGAATCCATGGGAAGACCAGCTCGGTTCCGGCTACCAGCTCAGCAATGCGCTGATGGCGGTAGGTCGCGGTGAGTGGACAGGCGTGGGCCTGGGCGGTTCGGTGCAGAAACTGAACTACCTGCCCGAAGCACACACCGATTTCATTTTTTCGGTCATTGGCGAAGAGCTTGGCTTTATTGGTGTGTGTGCGGTGATCGCGCTGTACGCGCTGCTGGCAGGCCGTGCCTTCCAGATCGGGCTGCGTTGCGTTGAGCGGAGCCGGCACTTCGCTGGCTACTGCGCTTTCGGCATCGCGCTGTGGATCAGCATGCAGAGTTTCGTCTCCATTGGCGTGAACCTGGGCCTGTTGCCCACCAAGGGTTTGACCTTGCCTTTGATTTCGTCAGGCGGTTCCAGCGTGATGATGACTTGCGTGGCGATGGGCCTGCTGCTGCGTGTGTCCTATGAACTCAATCGTGCCGAACGCCAGGTCGCGCTGATGCGCGGTGAAGTCGCCCCGGCCAGCGAAGCGCCTGTCGCTGGTGCTCCGACCGCAACACCTGCGCCGTATGTATCGCCGATGCGCGGTACCAGCCGTCTGAACTCGCGTGTCGAGCCGACTTTCGAGAGGATTGCATGAGCGCCCTCAATGACGCGCCTGTGATGATCCTGGCTGGCGGTACCGGCGGGCACATTTTTCCTGCCTTGGCCGTGGCCAAGGTGCTGCGCGCGCGCGGCGTGCCGGTGACGTGGCTGGGCGCGAACGGTGCCATGGAAACGCGGCTGGTGCCGCAGCATGGTATTCCGCTGGACACCATCGCCATTTCCGCAGTGCGCGGCAAAGGCAAGCTTGCCTTGCTCGGCGCGCCACTGCGCGTATTCAATGCCATTCGTAGTGCCGGCAAGGTGCTGCGTCAGCGTGCACCACGCGCCGTAGTGAGTTTTGGTGGGTTTGCCGCAGGTCCCGGTGGCATGGCTGCGCGACTGCAGGGTCGTCCCTTGCTGGTCCACGAACAGAACCGTGCACCCGGATTCACCAACCGCGTGCTGGCGAAATTCGCGCGTCGCATCCTGACCGGTTTTCCGGGCAGCTTTGCTGACCGCGAAGAAGCCGTGGGAAATCCGGTGCGTGGCGAGATTGCCGGGTTGCCGCTGCCTGCACTGCGCATGGCGGGTCGCACTGCACCGCTCAAGTTGCTGGTGCTGGGTGGAAGCCAGGGTGCTCGCGCACTGAACCTGGCTTTGCCACCAGCGCTCGCCACATTGCCGGACCTCCAGATTGAAGTGCGCCACCAGTGCGGCGAAAAAATGCATGACGAAGCAGTCGCCGCCTATGCGCAATCCGGAGTAACCGCACGCGTTGAAACGTTTATCGCCGACATGGCTGCGGCTTATGCCTGGGCAGACCTGGTGGTGTGCCGTTCCGGCGCGTCTACCCTGGCGGAACTGTGCGCAGTCGGCATTGGCAGCGTGCTGGTGCCGTTTGCCGCGGCAGTGGACGACCACCAGACGAAGAATGCGATGTATCTGGTCGAACGCGGCGCTGCTGTGTTGCTGAAACAGGACGACCAGCTTGCGAGCCATCTGCAGCAAGTGCTGGGCGAACTGGCTGCTGATCCTGCGCGTCGTCTGGCGATGGCGGACGCGGCACGCGCACTGGCCAAGCCCGATGCAGCCGAACGCATCGCCGACATCATTCTCGAAGAATCAACACTGGAACGCGCCGCATGATGATGGCCTCCGCACGCGAACGTCGCCTGCAACACACGGGCAACCTGGCCCAGGAATTCCGCCGCGTGCATTTCGTGGGCATTGGTGGCTCGGGCATGAGTGGCATTGCCGAAGTGTTGTGCACGCTCGGCTATGAAGTCTCCGGTTCGGACAATGCCGACAACGCGGCGACGCGCAGGCTGGCGTCGCTGGGTGCACGTGTCATGCGTGGCCACAATGCGTCCAACGTGCTGGGTACCGATTGCGTGGTGATGTCGAGCGCCATCAAACACGACAATCCAGAATTGATGGAGGCGCGTTCGCAGCGCATCCCGATCGTGCCACGCGCGGCGATGCTGGCCGAATTGATGCGCTTCCGCCGCGGCATTGCCGTAGCGGGCACGCATGGCAAGACCACCACCACCAGCCTCACCGCTGCGGTGTTGAGCGAGGGTGGGCTGGACCCGACCTTCGTCATTGGTGGGCAGCTGCTGGCAGCCGGCGCCAACGCAAAGCTCGGCGACGGCCAGTGGCTGGTGGCAGAGGCCGATGAAAGTGACGGCAGTTTCCTGCGCCTGAATCCCTTGATGGCGGTCATCACCAACATAGACTCGGACCACCTGGAAAATTACGACAACGATTTCTCCAAGGTGCAGGCTGCGTTCGCGGAATTCCTGCAGCGCCTGCCGTTCTATGGTCTGGCTGTCCTGTGCATCGACGATCCTGAAGTCGCCGCGCTCGCTGCGGACACCCCGCGGCACGTGATGAGCTACGGGTTTGCCAGCAATGCCGACGTGCGTGCCGAAGACGTGACCCAGCAAGCGGGCTGCATGCACTTCACGCTGCGCTTGCCCGAAGACACCCAGGTACAGGTCAAGCTGGCCCTGCCGGGACGTCACAACGTGCAAAACGCACTGGCTGCCGCAGCCATCGGCTGGCAACTGGGCGTATCGCCACAGGACATCGCCAACGCCCTGGAAAAATTTTCAGGCATCGGCCGTCGCTTCAATGATCTGGGCGAGATCAGTACGCCCAACGGTGCACGCGTGCAACTGGTCGACGATTATGGCCATCACCCGCGCGAGCTTGCCGCAGTATTTGCAGCCGCACGTGGTGGCTGGCCGGAAAAACGCCTCGTGGTTGCATTCCAGCCGCATCGTTACAGCCGCACGCGCGACCAGTTCGATGCGTTTGCCGCTGTGTTGTCGGAAGTGGATGCGCTGGTACTCAGCGAAGTCTATCCCGCGGGTGAGACCCCCATTGCCGGTGCCGATGCAAAATCCCTGGCGCGCGCGATCCGCGCACGCGGTCGCAATGAGCCCGTCGTGGTCAGCCAGGTCTCCGAACTTTCAGCGGTGCTTCCCGATGTGCTTCAAGACGGCGACCTGCTGCTGTTGATGGGCGCCGGCGACATCGGCTACGTCGCCCAGCACATTGCGAGCCACGGTTTCGAGGGTGGAAAAACAGAATGAGTGCCCACGCATTGCCTGTGCCTACCGTCAGTGATCCGAAAGCATTCGGACGCGTCGCCGTGCTGCTGGGCGGCACCTCGAGCGAGCGCGATGTGTCGCTGGATTCCGGTCGCAACGTGCTGCAAGCGCTGCAGGCGCGTGGCGTGGATGCGACCGGCGTCGATGGCGTTGTCGCGCTCACCGAAGCGTTGCTGGATAAGAAGTTCGACCGCGTCTTCAATATCCTGCATGGCGGTGAAGGCGAGAACGGCGTGCTGCAGGGACTGCTGCAAGCGTTGGGCGTTCCGTATACCGGCTCCGGCGTGCTGGGTTCGGCATTGGCGCTGGACAAGATCCGCTGCAAGCAGGTGTGGCTGTCCGTCGGTTTGCCGACGCCGGCCTATCGCAGGTTGCTCAAGGGCGACGACGTGCACGCCGCTGCAGCCGCAATTGGCTTGCCGCTGATCGTGAAGCCCTCCTGTGAAGGTTCCAGCGTTGGCATCTCCCGCGTGGTCGAGCAAGGCGACTTGCCAGCGGCGCTGGAGCTGGCTGCGCGCTATCCCGGCGAAATGCTGATGGAGCAGATGGTGGTTGGCGACGAGCTCACCGTGCCGATACTGGGCGGGGTGG
>JBDTZK010000225.1:0-4531 GCA_040005195.1 Pseudoxanthomonas sp. | reverse complement strand
CGCGCCAATAGGGATGCCGCCTTCGGCCAGGCCTTTTCGCGCCTCGGCTACGGCGGTTTTGAGCAATGCGCGATAGTCGATGCCGGATTCGGTCATGGGGCGGCCTGCGGTAATAGTGGGATCGGATGTTGCCACGCCGCGCGGACTTCGGGAAATGAGGCGCGCGTCACTTCCTCGGCGGCGGTTTATGCCAAATCTGATGGAATATGGAGTATCGAATATGGACTGGGGCGTGTCGGCGCTTCCAGAGGCAACGGGAGAACTTGGGTGACCAGCTATTCAGGCCGAGGATCGGCAGCCCGCATGCGTGGCCTGCTTGCGGGCGTTTTGGGGTGGGTGTTGTTGGCGGGCGCGGGTGGCGCGCAGGCCGAAACCGTCCAAGGGCAGCTGCAGCTGCAGTGGGGTGATCCGCGCAGTGGCGTGGTGCAACCGCACAAGCCGACGAAGTTCCTGGTGACACTCGTGGCCGATGACGGCACCCGGTATGCATTGGATCCGGCCGAAGCGCGCCTGGCGGCGGGCGACCTGTACGCGCTGGCCAACCGCAGGGTCGCGGTCGCATTCGCTGCCAAATCCGGGTCGGCCACCGCGCCGGCCAAGTCTTCACGTCGCACGATCGAAGCCATCGTGCCCATCGACAACCTGAGCCAGCCCTACGATGCGGCGGTGCCGCTCAAGACCGGCCCGGTAGCCAAGGCCATCGCGGGTACCACGCGATGGGTGACCGTGGCCTGCAAGTTCGCCGATATCACCGCCGAACAGAAGACGGTGGAATTTTTCCGCGGCCAGTACGGGTCACAGCCGGGCCAACTGGGGCATTACTGGCCCGAAGTCTCCTACGGCAAGGTTTCCCTCGCCGGCAGCGATGCCTATGGCTGGTTCACCCTGCCGCAGCCACGCTCGTACTACATCACCGGCGAAGGTGATGACGAAGATGCCGACCTGGACAAACTGTTCGAGGATTGCGCGGCGGTTGCCGACCCGACGGTGGATTTCAACGGCGTGGCCGGCATCAACATGATGTTCAATGGTGATCTGGATGGATTCGCCTGGGGTGGCAATGCCTGCGGGCCGCTCGAAGGGGTGGCCAATCGCTGCATCCGCAACACCTGGAACCCGCCGTGGTCCTTCAACAACCTGGCGCCGTTGGCACACGAGATGGGCCATGGTTACGGATTGCCGCACTCCGACAATTCCGATGGTGACGACGACCCCTACGACAATCCCTGGGACGTGATGAGCGACGGCTGGCGCAATGCGGTAGCCAGTGCCACTTACGGCAGCCTGCCCAAACACATCAACATCTACCAGCGCGACCGGCTGGGTTGGGTGGATGCGGCACGCAAGATCACAGCCTCGGCTAATGGGCCGCGCGTTCTGGTCAATCTGGATGCCGCCAGCCTGGCCGGATCGTTGAACAAGCAGATGGTCACGTTCACCGTTCCGCAGGAACCTGGCGTGCTGTACACCGTGGAATCCCGCAAGCGCACCGGCAGCTATGAAGCCAACCTGGCCGGCAACGCAGTCATCATCCATCGCGTGGTCAACGCCGGCACCGCCTTCAGCGTGGATGCCAGCGTGCCGCCGGCCAACATATCGAACAACGAAGGCTCGATGTTCAAGGTGGGCGAGACCTGGTACTCGCCGGGTGACAGCGTGTGGGTAACGGTGGAATCGGAAACCGCCACCGGTTTCATGGTGTCGGTGGGTCCCAAGCCGCGCGTCATGGCGGGACCCAGCCAGCCGCGCCTGGGTACCTCTGCACCGGCAGCAGTTTCGCAGGCGGCGACGCGGGCGATCCCGTCCACGCCTGACAGCAAGCCTGCAAAGCCCTCGGTAGTGCCTGTGCGTGGCAGCCCGTGCCGCTGGCGACGCGGCCATGTGACACGTTCCCACGCATGCAGCAGGGCTGCGTACTGATTCGGCATGCAATGCCGTCCCTCCTGCGTCGCCCCCAGCGCGACGGTGCGATAATGGCGCCATGAGCGAATCTCCCTACAAATCCGGTACCACCCATTTCGGTTTCAAGGACGTCGACGCCAAGGACAAGCAGAAGCTGGTTGGCGAAGTGTTTTCCTCGGTCGCGGGTAACTACGACCTGATGAACGACCTGATGAGCCTGGGCATCCACCGCGTGTGGAAGCGTTATTTCGTCGGCACCGCGCAGGTCAAGCGTGGGGACCGCGTGCTTGATCTGGCCGGCGGCACCGGTGATGTGGCCGCACTGCTGAAGGATCGCGTCGGCCCGGAGGGAGAAATCATCCTCGGTGACATCAACGCCGGCATGCTGTCGGTGGGTCGTGACCGGCTGACCAATCGCGGCCTGGTGGGCGGACTGGATTACGTGCAGTGCAATGCCGAGGCGCTGCCGTTCCCTGACAACAGTTTCGACCTGGTGACGATTGCTTTCGGCCTGCGCAATGTCACCGACAAAGACGCCGGGTTGCGCGAAATGTTACGTGTGCTCAAGGTGGGCGGACAGGCGCGCGTGCTGGAGTTCTCTGAAGTCACGCTGGACTGGTTCAAGCCGGTGTACGACTTTCACTCGTTCAAGATATTGCCGAAGCTGGGCAAGTTGTTCGCCCAGGATGCCGACAGCTACCAATACCTGGCCGAAAGCATCCGCAAGCATCCGCCGCAGGAAGCATTGAAGGAAATGATGGGTGAGGCCGGGTTTGCCCGCACCAGTTTCAAAAACCTGTCGGCCGGGATCGTGGCCGTGCATACGGGCTATAAAGTCTGAATGCAGTGAAGGTGGCCTGTACCACGGTGGTGCTGCGGGCAGGCACCCCGCACGGCCGGGAAGGGTAAACTGGGCACATCCTCCGTTTCCGGATATGCCCGATGCGTTCCGCTTTCCTGTTGCTGTCCTGCGCTGCCTCCATGGTGGCGGGTTGCTCCCGCGATGCTGCTCCCGCCCCTGACGCTGCTGCTGTCACCCCGCCGCCCGCCGTCGTGAAGCTCGACCGCAGCCACGACGAGAGTTCCTATGCCGAGCCTGGCAAGGTCGTGATCAAGGACCTGGCGCTGGACCTGGCCATCGACTTCGACAAGAAGCAGATCGGCGGCAGCGCCACCTACCAACTGGAATGGAAGGACAAGGCCGCTACCCAGCTGGTGCTGGACACGCGCGCGCTGACCATCGAGAAAGTGGAGGGTGACGATGCCAAGGGCAGTTGGACGCCGCTGAAGTACGTGCTGGCCGACAACGACAAGATCTTCGGCAGCAAGCTGACCATCGAAACGCCGGCGCGCAATCCCAACGTCAAGATCACCTATCACACCTCGCCCGACGCCTCGGGCCTGCAGTGGCTGGAACCGTCGATGACCGAGGGCAAGCAACTGCCCTTCATGTTCAGCCAGTCGCAGGCGATCCACGCACGCAGCTGGGTGCCATTGCAGGACACGCCGAGCGTTCGCTTCACCTACACCGCGCATGTCACCAGCCGTCCCGACGTAATGGTGCTGATGAGTGCGGACAACGACCCGGATGCCAAGCGCACCGGCGACTACGTCTTCGACATGCCCAATCCCATTCCGTCCTACCTGCTGGCGATCGCCGCGGGCGACTTGGTGTTCAAGCCGGTCTCCGCGCGCAGCGGCGTGTGGGCCGAGCCGAGCATGGTCGACAAGGCGGCCAAGGAATTCGAAGACACCGAGAAAATGATCACCACCACCGAGGCGCTCTACGGCAAGTACCGTTGGGGTCGTTACGACATGCTGGTGCTGCCGCCGTCGTTCCCGTTCGGTGGCATGGAGAACCCGCGTCTGACTTTCGTGACCCCGACCGTGATCGTGGGCGACAAGTCACTGGTGTCTTTGATCGCGCACGAACTGGCGCACAGCTGGTCCGGCAACCTGGTCACCAACGCCAGCTCCAAGGACATGTGGTTGAACGAAGGTTTCACCACCTACGTGCAGGCGCGCATCACCGAAGCGGTATACGGCCAGGAAGCCGCCGAAATGGAACGCCAGATCGACCAGGCGGACCTGGCTGCCGAACTCAAGGACACCGCGCCCGCCGGCCAGTTGCTGGTTCTGGCACCGCTGGACGGCCTCGATCCGGATGAAGCCCTGAGTGGTGTGCCCTACAACAAGGGTGCCTGGTTGCTGCAGTTCCTTGAGCAGCGTTTTGGTCGCGAAGTCTTCGATCCGTTCCTGCGTGCCTGGTTCAACGACCATGCTTTCCAGAGCGTCAACAGCGATCAGTTCATCGCCTACCTGCGTAAAAACCTGCTGTCGAAGAGTCCCAATGCAGTCACCGAGGCGGAACTGAATACCTGGCTGCATGAGCCCGGCATTCCCGCATTCGCGCCGAAGGCACAATCGCGTGGTTTCGCGATCGTCGATACCGCACGCATTGCCTGGCTGGGCAGCAAGACCCTGCCGAGCGTGCAGGTCACTGGGGACTGGACGACGCAGCAGTGGGTGCATTTCATCGACGGCCTTGGCGATAAATTGACCTCCGAACAGATGAAGCAGCTGGACGAAGCCTACACAGCGGAGTCGAAGCCAACGAAGTGACCCTCAC
>JBDTZK010000224.1:0-4544 GCA_040005195.1 Pseudoxanthomonas sp. | reverse complement strand
CGAAACGCGTTTTGGTTCCGCCACCATCAACACCCAGGAAACAGTCGGATGCGGTCATGGCGTGAGGGTATGGATCCTGACGCCCTGCACTACGCGATTCACCGTGCCTTGCGCGTTGGGGCTGTCCGGTGACAGTCCCATGGCGCGCGATGCGTTGAACGCGTAGATCTGGGCAATCGCCACGTACGGCCAGAGCAAGTCGATGTCCTCTGCTGTGGCCATGCCGGGCACCAGCAGCGTATCGGACCCGGCCTGAGGGCGTCGTTGCGCGGTGACTTCGACAATGCGCGCGGCACAGCCATCCTGCCGCAATTCGTCCAGCAGGTCGTGGTCGTAACGGCGCGTCAGTGGATCGTTGGAGACGAAGACAATCACCAGCGTCTTGCTGGTGACAAAGGTCTTGGGCCCGTGCCGGAAACCCAGTGGCGAGTCGAAGCACGTCGCCACTGCCCCGTTGGTGAGTTCGCCAAGCTTCAGTGCGGACTCGCGCGCCAGCCCCTGGAACAAGCCGCTGCCCAGATAGACCACGCGCTCGAATCCGTGCAATGCAAGTTCCTGCAACGCAGGCAAAGACTCATCGATGACTTGCCCGGTGGCAACCACGATCGGTTCGATCCGGCTATCCATGGAATGCGCTTCGCCGAAAGCCACCAGCGTCGCATACAGCATGCAGCTGAAGCTGGAGGTCATGGCGAAACTGACGTCATGGGTTTCTTCTGGCAACAGCAAGGTCATCACGTTGCGTGCCGGGATGCGGTTGAGTGCACCTTCTGCATTGCAGGTCACTACCAGGTGCCGCACGTTGTCCACCAGCGACTCGACCAGATCTACTGCGGCAAGGCTTTCCGGACTGTTGCCGGAACGGCCGAACGACACCAGCAACAAGGGCTGTGCCGGATCCAGGTAGAGATGTGGCGCGCTGACCAGATCGGTGGTGGGTACCGCATCAACGCGTGCCATCAACTGGCGATCAAGCAGCGGCGCCAGGCATTGGCCAATGTAGGCCGAAGTGCCTGCACCGGTGAGGATGATGCGTGCTTCGCGGTTGCCGACGACCGGAGCGATGAACGCTTCGACCTGCTCGCGCAACCCCGACAGCAGATCATGGGTCTTCTGCAGCATGCGCGGCTGTTGTTCAATTTCACGTGCGGTCCAGACGGCGCCTGAAGCAATCAGGTCTGTCTCGGAAATGCCCAGGTGTTCAGTGGTCTTGTTGGTCATGGCATGCATGGTAGTAGTCATCGAGTACGGCGCTCAGGTGTGCCATGGAAAGGGAGAGGGGGTCGTGGGTCGCAGTGCCGTTGCGCAAAGCGTGCAGGGCATGCGGAAGGAACTGGCTGATCAGCGAGATCGGCGGTGGATTGGAGCGCAGGTTGTCGAACAGCTGCTGGCGTGCCTGTTCGATGACCGGGTCAGGCCAGTAGTAGCGGATGCGGTCGCTCAGGCTGTACTGCAGATCTATCGACAGCGCCTCGCCCTGGCTGTGGTAGTACTTGCGCCAGTGCGCGGGTTGTTCACGCATGCGCTGGATCGCCACTTCACGCAGGCGCGCGCGCTTCGGTGCTTCGATCCATTCGTTTTCGATGGCATCCAGCGCCCACAATGCCTCGCGCAATGCAAAGGTCAGGCCCGGGCCGACTTTGAGGATGGCGAAGTGATCGCGCACCAGTGCAGTGAGCGCGTCGCGGGTCTGGTAGTCGGTGGAATGCGCTTCGAACACCATGCCGGGCACAGCTTCGATCGACTGGCTCAGGGCATGTGCGGCCTCAGGCTGGTAGTCGATCACGCTGTGATGGTCGAATTCCACGCCCGGTTGCACCACCGAGGCGATGACGCGTTTCCACGCCCCATCCAGTCCGGCCGCCGCGAATGCATCGCGGTGTGCGCCGATGGTGTCGCGCGCGGCCCGTGGTGTGGTCAGCGCCAAGCCTTCGATGGATTCAGTGGCCCCGCCCGGCACCGGCACTTCCGTACCGATGACGTAGACCGGTGCTTCGCCGCCCGCCTGTGCATACGCGGTTTCGGCTGCCTGGCACAGACGCACCGCACGGCGCACGATCTCCGCTTCCGGCAGCGGCTCCGGGTCGCCACTGCAGGCCATCGAGCAGTCCAGGTGGATCTTGCGGAAGCCGGCTGCGACATACGCAGCCACCATCACTTCGGCCTTGTCCATTGCCGCCTTCGGATCCAGTGAAGTCCATGGGTTTGGACCCAGGTGATCGCCACCCAGTGCGATGCGCGTGCGATCAAAGCCGACGCGATCGGCAATGCCATGCACGAAATCCACGAAGTCCGCCGGTGTCATGCCGGTATAACCACCGTCCTGGTTGACCTGGTTGCAGGTCGCTTCGAACAGCACCAGGTCCTGGCCTGTGCGCAACGCATGGCGCAGGCTGGCTTCGATAACGATGGGATGGGCCGAGCACAGCGAAGTCACGCCAATGGCGTTTCCTTTTTTGTGGCGGGCAATGAGATCAAGCAGAACGTGCATGTGAAAGAAAGGTCCAATCAGGAAAGGGGAGCGGCCGGGTCGCGTTCGGGTTCCAGCACCAGCAGCAGCGAGGCGACGAGGGCCAGGATCAGGCCGACGATTTTCAAGGGGCCGGGCACGACGCTGGCGAAGATCAGCGAGAGCACTGCGGTCACCAGCGGTGCGCCGGCATTGGTCAGCGGTGCGACCACGATGGCCTTGCCGTGGCGGAATGCGTAGACGAGGGTCAGTGCGCCGATGGCGTTGAGCAGTTGTATGCCCGCGGTCATCCACGGCCCATCCAGGCCCATGTTGATCGGCTGGGTCCAGTCAGTCATGGCCCATGCCACGGGCACCAGCAGCAACGCGCCCACGGTCATGTAAAAGAAAATACTTTCGGCGCGAACGGTGTTGTTCGCCAGGCGCATGAAGTAGGCCTGCACGCCCCAGGCAAGCATGATCAGCAACGATTGCAGGAACCAGCCCAGTCCTTCGGTTGCGCCGCGCCCGAACGACAAATCCAGCAACGGCAACGCCAGCAGGGCCAGGACGATGCCCAGCGTACCCAGCCAGCCGGTGCGTTCGCGCAGCAACAGGAACGACAGCGCGATGGTCACCACCGGCGACAGCGAGATGATCGGGAATACGAAATACGCCGGACCGATGGTCAGGGTATGGAACAGCAGCATCTGCCCGCCTGCGCCCAGCAGGCCGATGATCATGCCGTAGCCCACCGCACGCGGTGAGTGCTCCAGCTTCCAGCCACTGCGCCACAGGATGTACAGCGCCGGCGGAATAATGGTCAGCGCCCACACGCAATAGACCAGCGTATCGGGAAATCCATGCTGCGCCGACAGGCCCGCGAGTGCGCCCCATACGCCCCACAGGGCCACGGTGGCCAGTGCAAAGACCAGCCACGGCCGACGCGGGGTGGTGGCCGATGAGGTGCTCACGCGCTCACCTTGATGGGCGTGGCCTGCAGCAATATGAAGCGCTTGAAAGACAGCTTGAGCGAAGCATTGCCGGCTTCCACTTCACCCAGGTCAACTTCGTTGAACAGGTCGCGCACGCGATAGCGACCTTCGCCAAGCCCGCGCAATGGCACGGCGCCGTTCCAGTCGGCGGCATAGAAGCTGTAGTACATGGCACCGTCCTTGGCGATGGCATGCGCCTCGGGCTTGTCGAAGCCTATGTCGTACAGGCCGCCCAGGTAGTCGCCCTTGGGTAGCATGTGCTGCTTGTACAGACCAACCCATTTGCGCCACAGCGCTTCTTTTTCGGGATTGAGCACGTAGCCACCGGGTGGAAGCGGCGCGGTGGGGTGTTCGGTATCCCTGGGCCAGGTGAACTTGGAAGAGATCACCGCACCGATGCCGACACTGGACGCGAAATCGTCGCCGCCATCGGACAGTTCCACATGGTCGCCCGCGTAACTGCTACGCGCGCCGATCAGCGCCTTGATCGACTTGCCCTTGCTGCGTACCTGCCAGGACGATAACGGATCGGACGACGGGTATTGATCGGTGGCCGGCAGGTTGTGGAAGGCGAAGGCCGTGCCGCACGGGCACAGTTCGACCACGGCTTCTGGGTTGGCCTGGTGCGCGGCCTCGTAGATCGCATTCCAGAACTTGGCCAGGCCTTCGACCGAGTCGTTGGGGTGCGCGTGTTTGTGTGCTGGGTTGTAACAGGGCGCCACGCTGTTGAGATGCTGGCCGTCGAGCTTGATACCCTCGAAGCCCCAGTCGCCGATCGCTTTTTTCACCAGCGCGACATAGAAATCGATGGTCGGTTGATACGCCGGGCACTGCGTCAGCGCATTCCACCAGGTGACGGTCTGGAAGGCGCCGTCCTTGTCCAGCAGCAGCATGTCCACGTGATCATGGAGCACGTCGCTGCCCGGGTCGGCGGCCAGCGGCGCCAGCCACAGGCGCGGACGCATGCCTTGTGCGCGTATCTTCTTGACGAAGTCGCGCATGTCGGCATCGCCACGCGGGAACTTGCGTGTGTCAATGCGCCAGTCGCCTTCATTGGTCTGCCAGCCATCATCGAGTACCGCCCACTCGAAACCGAGTTC
>JBDTZK010000223.1:0-4544 GCA_040005195.1 Pseudoxanthomonas sp. | reverse complement strand
GGCGCCTTGCGGTCGGTGTGCACGATCACGCGCAGGCCGTTGGGCAGGGTGAACTCCTCATAGGGAATATCCACTTCGGCCGCTGCGACGGATTTGGCCTGCACGGCAGCGGGGACGACGACCAGACCACCCAGTGCGGCGGACAAGGCAACGGCGAGCACCGCGGCGCGCGGGCGGGAGGACATTTTCATCAGGACAACTCCTTATAGATAGATCGGCAGGCTGACCAATGATGCTAGCGGGCCGGAGTGCACAAGACACTAGGCCATAAGGGGGGTGCGATGGCGGCGCGCGGCCTGTCACCCGTGCTGTGTCAGACCGGGCCGGGATCTGCCTTCAACCTTTCAGCACGCGGGAGCATCACAACCACCGTCCAGGAAATGGGCCGTATCGCTTCCCCGGGCATATGGAACGGGATCAGAAACGCATTCAAGCGCGGGTCTTGGCCTCTAACCGGTCGTAAGCCGGACACCCGGGCGGACGCACGGACACCCGGAGATGGTTTTATTTCTTTGTTAATCAACAACTTGTAGTTGGCACGCGACCTGCTTACTTCCATCAAGTCCTACCAGCGCCCTGAACCTGACTAAAGCCTGAACAAAAGAAGTGCAGCTGCAACTTCTGCTTGACCGGCCTGATTAGGTGTACTACCTTACTACCACACCACCCAACAACGACACTAAAGAGGCCCACCATGAACACCAACGCCTTCCTCCCGATGACCGCCGCCATCCTGTTTGCCGTCTGCTCTGGCTCCATGCTGCTGGCCAGCCAGTCCTACGATGCCAAAGCAGGCAGCAACGCCCCGCTTGCCTCCACCACTCACATCACCGACATGCCAACCATGACGGTGCGTCCTTCGGTTGAAGACGCGGCGTACTACCAGGCCAACAAGATCGTCGACCTGGCAGCCGTCACGGTCCGCCCCGCGGCACAGGACCTGGCTTACTTCCTGGCCGACAATACCGCTCGCATCATCGATATGCCCGTCGTGACCGTGCGTCCTTCGGTCGAAGACATCCAGGTTGCGGCCATCGGTGCGGCAACCCTGGCCCAGCAGCTGGCTTCGCGTTGATTGCCTGAAGCGCTACACGCTGCATTAGACACGCTGCATTAAATGCAACAACCCGCTTCAGACATCGCCCGAACCGTGTAGCCAGCCCGCTGTAACGCCGGCGCCCCGTAGAATCCGCGCGATGAGCAACGACACTTCAAACGCACTCGACCTGGACGTGCTGCTGTACCAGCCGGAGATTCCACCCAACACCGGCAACGCGATCCGCCTCTGTGCCAATACCGGCGCGCGGCTGCACCTCATCAAGCCCTTGGGCTTCGAGCTGGAGGACAAGCAGCTACGACGCGCCGGCCTGGATTACCACGAATACGCCACGCTGCAGGTCCATGCCTCGCTGGATGCCGCGCTGGCCACGATTGCACCGCGACGCTTGTTCGCCCTGAGTACCCGCGGCACCCAACGCTATGACCAGCCGCGGTATCAAGCCGGCGATGCACTGCTGTTTGGTCCCGAAACACGCGGCCTGCCTGCCGACGTACTGGAAGGCCTGCCCACCGGGCAACGTCTGCGCCTGCCAATGCGCCCCGACAATCGCAGCCTCAACCTGTCCAACAGCATTGCCGTAGTGGTATTCGAAGTGTGGCGACAGATCGATTTCGCCGGCGGCAACTGAGTTCATTGCGGGCGCCACGGCTGCGTGGCGACACATTCCGTAAGGTTTCGACGCGCGTGCCGAAGCCCTGTCAGATCCCTTCGCAAAACCGCACAGCGGCGCTGCCCAGTCCCGACGTGTAAAATTTACGGTTTTGACCGGTACCCATGGCGAAATCCAATGACCGGACCTCGGTTCCCGGGCCGGCGTTCATTCGCCTGCTGGCTCGCCTCATCGAGGCCCAGGTCACGCAGCCTGCCGATGCACTGTCCGACCGGCTGAGCCAATGGATCAGCTGGACGCGTGCCGTTGCGTTGTCCAGGGCACTGGACGGCACCTTGCCCACAGCGGGCATCGACGCAACCCCCCCGGAGGAAGACGTTCAAGAAGAATGTTTGCGTGTGCGCGCCTCTTTGGCCAAAGCCATCAACAACGAACCGGCCGCGGCCACCACCGACTACACGGTTTTGCGCCAGCGCTATGTCGACCGGCAGCGGGCGATGCAGTCGGCGACCGGTCGCCTGCGCGGACAGCTGCGTGACCGGCTCGCGAAGGTATCCGTCGACATGGCCCGGCTGGCGGAAGTGGATGCCGTGATGGAGGCGACGCTGAGCCCACGCGAGCAATCGCTGCTGGCCAGCGTGCCGACTTTGCTTGGCGCGCATTACGAGCGCTTGCGCCTGGCACAAACACAACACGACCAACCAGCGGCAACAGGGCAATCGTCGCCGTTTGCCCCGGAGGCGTGGCTGGAGATTTTCCGCAAGGACATGCACGGCGTATTGCTTGCCGAACTGGATGTTCGTTTTCAACCGATTGAAGGACTGCTCGCAGCGCTTCGCTCACACGCATTGGGATCCCATGCTCAGAACTACGCTTAATCTCGCCGTTTTCCTCGCAGGCCTGCTGATCGTGTGCTGGATCGGCGCCGGCTATGTCGGCTCACATCCGCTGGGGGTCATGGTGACGCTGGTGATCGCCATCGGTTACCTGGTCGGCGGGCTTGAGCTGTATCGCTATCGACAGGCCACCGCGTCGTTAGCCGATGCGCTGGTGGTGATGCCCACGCCGTCGGACCTGGGCGACTGGCTTGCACGCCTGCATCCCAGCGTGCGCAATGCGGTGCGCCTGCGCATCGAGGGGGGACGGGTCGCGCTGCCGGGCCCGGTAATGACACCGTATCTGGTCGGTCTGCTGGTGCTGTTGGGCATGCTGGGCACTTTGTTGGGCATGATGGCAACCCTTCGTGGCACCGGCCTGGCGCTGGAAAGCGCGACCGACCTGCACGCCATGCGTGCCTCGCTGGCCGCGCCGGTCAAGGGACTCGCATTCGCGTTCGGCACCTCCATAGCGGGCGTTGCTAGTTCTGCCATGCTGGGCTTGCTCTCTTCGCTGTGCAGGCGCGAACGCCTGACCGTCGTGCAGTCGCTGGATGCGAATATCGCAACAACCCTGCGCATCCATTCACAGGCCTACCAGCGCGAGGAAGCCTACAAGCTTCTGCAGCAGCAAGCCGCGTTGATGCCGACTCTCGTCGACAGACTGCAGGCCATGGTGACAACGCTCGAACAGCAAGGCATCGCCGCGAACGAGCGGATGACGGTGGGCCAGGCGAATTTCCATACCAGCACCGAAGCCCTGCACTCGCGGCTGGCGTCTTCGATGGAACAGGCATTGGCGGCCAGCGTGATCGAAAGTGCGCGTGCTGCCGGTGCCGCGCTGCAGCCCGCCATGGAAAACACCCTGGCGGGCCTGGCACTTGAATCGACCCGCTTGCACGAGACGGTGAGCGTGGCAGTGCAGCGGCAACTGGAGGGCGTGTCGGCCGGCTTCGATGCCATCACCATGGCCACAGCAAGTTCATGGAACACGGCATTGGAAGCGCAACAGCAATCCAACCAGGCGCTGACCGACGCACTGGGACAAACGCTGGAACGATTCACCGACACGTTCCAGCAGCGCTCGACAGAGTTGCTGCACGCGGTGGATGCGCGACTCGACGCGGCCGCCGCTCAAGCTGCGACCACATGGAGCACGGCGTTATCAGGACAGGAGGCTGCCAACGAGGGCATGGCCGCGCGTAACGAGCAGGCTATCGGATTGGCCGCGGCGAACTTCGAAGCGCATGCCAGTTCGCTGGTCAGCGTGATGCGTCAGTCGCATCTCGATCTGCAAACCGCACTCCAGGCGCAGGATCAGCAGCGCATGGCCGCCTGGGGCGACACCTTCGACGCGATCACCGTCGCCGCGGGCAAACAGTGGGAACACGCCGGCGCGCGCATGGCCAGCCAGCAACAGGAAGTCTGCGACACGCTCGCGCGCACCGCGGGCGACATTTCCACACAAGCCCAGTTGCATGCCAGCGACACCATCACCGAAATCTCGCGCCTGGTCCAGGCCGCTTCCGAAGCCCCTAAAGCGGCGGCCGAGGTGGTGGCCGAGCTGCGCCAGAAACTCTCCGACAGCCTGGTCCGCGACAATGCCATGCTGGACGAACGCGGTCGCCTGCTGGCAACGCTGGAAACGCTGCTGGATGCGGTCAACCATGGTTCCACCGAGCAGCGTGCTGCGGTTGATGCACTGGTCGCTACCTCGGCGGACCTGCTGGATCGCGTCGGCACGCGATTCACCGACCACATCGAAGCCGAAACCGGCAAGCTCGGCACGGTGGCAGCACAGCTCACCGGCAGTGCGGTTGAAGTGGCCAGCCTGGGCGATGCCTTCGGCACCGCCGTGCAGCTGTTCGGCAAATCCAGCGAGGCCCTGGTGGAGCGACTGCAACACATTGAAACCGCACTGGGGAACTCACTCGCGCGCAGTGACGAACAGTTGGGCTACTACGTGGCCCAGGCCCGGGAAGTCATCGACCTGAGCATG
>JBDTZK010000222.1:0-4550 GCA_040005195.1 Pseudoxanthomonas sp. | reverse complement strand
AGAATGGTCATATGTCTCCCATCCCGACCCACAACATCCCCACCCACACCCCTACCAGCTTCTCCAATCAGCTGCTGATTGCGCTGCCGGCGCTGGACGACCCGCACTTCGCACGCGGCGTGGCCCTGATCTGCCAGCACGACGACGACGGCGCCATGGGCGTAATGGTCAACCGTGCCTCCGAGTACACGCTGGGCGAGGTGCTGGCGCAGATGAATCTGGAAGCGCGTGACCCCGCGCTCGCCAACCAGATCGTGCTCAGTGGCGGGCCGGTGCATCCGGAACGTGGTTTTGTCCTGCACGATGGCGACCGCCAGTGGGATTCCACATTGACCATCGGTGGCGGGCTGGCCCTCACGACCTCACGCGATATTCTCGAAGCGCTGGCGGAAGGCGATGGTCCCGAGCACATCGTTGTCGCGCTGGGTTGCGCGGGCTGGGGTGCAGGGCAGCTCGAGTTCGAACTGGGCGAAAACAGCTGGCTGACTGCGCCGGCCGACAACGAACTGCTGTTCGCGCTGCCGCTGGACCAACGTTGGCAGGCGGCGGGTGGGCGCCTGGGCATCGACATCACGCGCGTCACCGACTACAGCGGCCACGCATGAAAGGACGGACATGAAACTGGACGGCACCGTCCTGGGCTTCGATGTGGGTAGCAAGCGCATCGGGGTGGCGGTCGGCAGTGCTTTTGGCAGCGGCGCGCGTGCCCTGGCGGTGATCGACGTGCATGCCACTGCGCCGGACTGGTCGGCCATCGACAAGCTCAATACCGAATGGCGTCCTGATGGCATGGTGGTGGGCGATCCGCTCACGCTGGATGGAGGCGATCAGCCTATCCGTAAACGCGCCCATGCATTCGCACGCGAACTGCTTGTGCGTTACGGCAAGCCGGTGGTGCTGGTGGACGAGCGTTCCAGTTCAGTGGAGGCGGCCGAGCGTTTTGCGCTTGATCGGGCTGAAGGCCGCAAGCGTCGTCGTGATGCCGCTGCACTGGATGCCGTCGCCGCGGCGGTGATCATTGAGCGCTGGCTGGCCGCGCCGCAGGATGCGACACGGGTGACATAGTCGTTCCTTCTCTGAGAAGAGAAGCGAATAACCGCAATCAATCTGGAACCCGCATGACCCAGCAACTCGATTCCCACGGACACCTGCGCCATCTACTGACTCTGGACGGCTTGCCCAGGGAAACCCTGTGCCAGTTGCTGGACCGTGCCGGGCAGATCCGCGATGCCGCACTGGGACGTACCCAGAAGCGCACGGTATTGCTGGGTACTACCATCTGCACGCTGTTCTTCGAACCGTCCACGCGCACGCGAAGCTCGTTCCACATTGCCGCGCAACGGCTTGGGGCAGACGTAATCAATTTTGATGCGTCGACCTCTTCTGCGCGCAAAGGTGAAACCGCGCTGGATACATTGAAGAACCTGGAGGCAATGGGCGTGCGCGGTTTCATCGTGCGCCACCCCGAAGACGGCGCGGCGGAAGCGCTGGCGGCGCAGGCGGGCGAGGGCACTACGATAGTCAATGCCGGTGACGGACGCAGTGCGCATCCCACCCAGGGCCTGCTGGATGTGCTGACACTTCGTCAGGCCAAGGGTGCTGATTTTTCGAAATTGAAAGTGCTTATCGTCGGTGACGTGAAGCATTCACGCGTGGCACGGTCCGACCTGCATGCGCTGCGTACGCTGGGAACGGGCGAGATACGCGTGTGCGGACCATCGTCGCTGCTGCCCGACGACAGCACGCTTGATGGCTGTGTGCGTGGCCAGGATCTGGATGCGATGCTTGAAGGCGTGGATGCGGTGATGATGCTGCGCTTGCAACGCGAACGCATGGAAGAAGGCCTGGTGTCTTCGCTGGACGGCTATCACGCAAGCTACGGCCTGACCGCCGCGCGCTTGCGCCGCGCCGCAGCCGATGCGGTCGTGCTGCACCCGGGCCCGATCAACCGTGGCGTGGAGATCACCGATGACGTGGCCGACGGTCCCCAGTCATTGGTGCTGCGCCAGGTCAGCAACGGCGTGGCCATCCGCATGGCGGTGCTGGAATCCCTGTTGGCTTGAATCCCGGCAGACGGGTGTTGAACCACATGCCTCAAGTAGACTTTGTCCCGGGCGCAACTCGCGATCAAGCTGCCCCGGTGAAGTCGCATCGCGACTTGCGTCGGTTCTGCATGCGGATCACTTTTTGAGGTCAGTGATCGGCTTGGCGATGCAGGGCTAGCGCTTCTTCCACCAGGGCCAGTTGTTGCTGTGCTTCTACGTTGCCCTCGGCGGCCGCCTGCTGCACTTGCTCCATGTCCGGATGCGACACGATCAGCAAGGTGTTCTCGCAGGCGGGGCAGGCGTAGTCGGTCACTTCTTCATGCAGTTCCATCTGCATGTTCGCTGACGCCCCTTCCCAGCCACATACGCAGCGGATGTGATCAAGGCGCCAGCGCGGCATGAAATAGTTGCGGATGATTTCGGCCATGAGGGGGCGTGCTCAGTCCTTCTTCTGCGCAAACAGCCACGTCCACATGGCATCAAGACGGTAGGTGTCGTCCCATGAATTGTGGCTGGCCTCCGGGAATTCGGTGTAATGCACGTCGGCGCCGGCGGCTTTCAGCGCAGCGAAAGTCTTGCGGTCATCATGCGGCGGGACGACGTTATCCTTCGCGCCATGGAAAATCCAAATCGGCACCTGTTTCAGGCGCATGGCCAGTGCGGCATAGGGGTCTGACTCCTTCGCTACCTGGGTGACGTAGAGCTGGCGTTCGTCGTTGAACGCCATGAGCGCGCCGCAGATCGGTACCAGCGCGGCAAATCGCGTGGGTGACTTGAGCGCCGTTTCCCACGTGCCGTAACCGCCCATCGACAGACCGGTGAGATAGGTGCGCTTCGGATCGCCGTTGAATTCCTTCGATGCCGCATCCAGAGCATCCAGTGCCATGTCGACATTTTCGCCCATCCACTCGCCGTTCTCGGGCACCTGTGGAAATACAACGATGGCCGGAAAGTCATTCTTGTGCGCACGCACGTACGGACCTAGCCCGGCTTCGACCTGGACGTTGCCATCGCTGCCACGCTCTCCCGACCCATGCAGGAACAGCACGACCGGCGTGAGCTGGTTCGGGTCGCGGTGCGCGGGAACAAACACCTGGTAGGTACGGGCTGCGCCTCCCACCCGTACGGTCCGTTTCACGAAACTGCCTTCCTGCTCAGCAACCATCGTCTTGCATCCGGCAAGGGCAACAACCGACAATATAAGCAGCAGCGAAAAGACACGGGAGGCGGAAATTTTCATGGGGCGGTAAACCTCTTGCCATGGAAGTGAATAGAGCCGGAGCAGCGTCAGGATTTCCAGTATATCCATGCGCCGGTGGCACATACGTTCAGCGTCACCATCAACCAGAACTGGATGAGATAGGAGGCTTTTCTACTTTTGTGGCGTAACACGCGTTGCGAAAAAAGAGCGCCAGGCCAACCGCACAAAAATTCAAGAAGGTGCAGGTTGGCTTCGGGAATCCGCTGTCTTTCTCTCTGCGCCAGATGCTTGTCCGCCGCATAGGCCAGATAGGTGACGATGCTCATCAGGATCGGTGCGAAGGCTGATTCCAGCGGCAACAGTTCGCGGTCTATCGCCCAGGCCAGCAATGCGGCATAACCCAGGACCAGTGCGACACGCAGTGCATCGCGGCCCGCCGTGTAGGGATTGCGCGGGCTTGCAGATTTATGCGCCGGAGATTTTGACTTGCGCACGGGTTGCGCGGCACGTATTACCTGCGTGGCACGCCATCGTCCGTCGTCCTGTCGATCAACGAGATATTTGACCAGTTCGCCTGGTTCCGGGCGGCGACCCTGCTGCCGGTAGTCGCGAATGTGGAAGAACGTGCGGCCACCGCCGTGCGAGGTATCCAGCGGCGCTATGAAACCGTAGCCGCGCTCATCATTCCAGTCCTGCACTTTCCCCAAGAGTTGCATCGCGCCCCTCGTCAGCGCAGCAGGATCACGGTGGCCAGGCCAAGGAAGCAGAAGAACCCCATGACATCGGTGACGGCAGTCACCACCACGGTCCCTGCGACGGCCGGATCGATGCGCATGCGCCGCAGCAGCAAGGGCAGCAAGACGCCCGCAGTGGCGGCGGCGCAGAAATTGATGATCAGCGCGCAGGTAATGACCAGTGACAGCAGCCAGTCGTGGAACCAGAAAAAGGCCACGATGCCCACCGTGCCGCCAATCAGCACGCCGTTGATCAGGGAAACCCGCAACTCCTTCCACAGCAGGATACGTGCGTTGCTGGGGCCGACCTGTCCCAGTGCCAGGCCGCGCACCATCAGGGTCAATACCTGCACCGCCGCGTTGCCGCCGATACCCGCCACGATCGGCATCAGCACCGCCAGCGCGACCACCTGTTGCAAGGTGGCCTCGAATTGCCCGATCACCGCGGCTGCCAGGAAAGCAGTGCACAGGTTGATGCCCAGCCAGACCAGGCGGCCACGCACGGCGCGCTTGATAGGCGAGAACAGGTCTTCGTCTTCGTCCAGGCCGGCGGCGCCCATCGCCTGGTGC
>JBDTZK010000221.1:0-4550 GCA_040005195.1 Pseudoxanthomonas sp. | reverse complement strand
GCGGTGGCACCGTGCTCGATTTCGCCTATCACGTGCATACCGAGGTCGGGCATCGCACGCGCGGGGCGAAGGTCAATGGGCGCATCGTTCCCCTCAGCCACCAGCTGCGCAGTGGCGACCGTGTCGAGATCATGACCGCGAAGACCGGCGAACCACGTCGCGACTGGCTGCTGGCTTCCAGCGGCTTTCTGGCCAGTGGACGCGCCCGCGACAAGGTGCGCGCGTGGTTCCACAAGCTGGACCGCGCCCGCAACGTGCAGGCCGGCAAGGACGTGCTTGAAAAAGAGCTCAAACGGCTGGGGCTGCACGCTGCCGACCTGGCCCCGATGGCGCGGAAGTTCCATGCCGAAAGCATCGACGACCTGTACATCCAGGTCGCGCTGGGCGATGTGGGGCCCAGCCAGATCGGGCGTGCGCTGCACGAGGAATCACGCCCACCCAGCGAGCCGGCGCCGGTGGTGCCGGCCTTGCGCACGCCCAGGCGGGTGCCGCTACCTTCGAAATCCAAATTCACCGTACAAGGCGTTGGCAACCTGCTGGTGCAATTGGCGCGTTGCTGCCAGCCATTGCCGGGGGAACCCATCGCCGGTTACCTGACGCGTGGCCGTGGCGTGACTGTGCATCGCGACAACTGCCCGGCACTGCTGCGTTTGATGGCGGCCAGCCCACAACGTGTGTTGCCGGTGGAATGGGGCGTGGCCGGTGGCGGGTATGAGGTTGACGTGCAGCTCCGTGCGCTGGATCGCAAGGGCTTGCTGAAGGACATCACGACCTTGATCGCGCAGCAGGATGCCAACGTCACCAATATCCAGAGCGACAACGCGCATGGCAGTGGACGCGCGCTGTTGCGCTTGCGCCTGAAGGTGTCCGATTACGGCCAGCTGTCCACGCTGCTGGGCAAGCTGGAGGCATTGCCCGGGGTCGAGGAAGCACGACGTTCAGGCTGAATGGTTATCCTGCCGCGGTGACTGGTTCCCACCACAAACCCTCCGGGGACAAGATCGAGCCCGTGGTCGATTGGCTGCAGCACAGAGAGTTGAGCGACCGTGCTCCACGCCTTGCCGCCGCGCCGGCATGGCGCAATCGCCAGCTGTGGCGCTGGGTCGCCGCGCTGCTGTTGTTGCTGGCATTGGCGGTGGTGGTGTTCCGTGCACCGCTGGCCAACGTGCTGTGGCCCGACATGCGCGTGCAGCGTCTGTTGGACGAAGCGGGGCAGGCGTTGGCGCAAGGACGACTCAGCGCCGCTGACGGTTCAGGTGCCCGCCAGCGGTTTGAAGCGGCGCAGGCACTTGATTCGGATCGCAGTGAAGCGCGCGATGGGCTGGCGCGTGTCGCCACGGACGCGCTTGCGCAGGCGCGTGACCATGCGCAGGCAGATCGCTTCGAGCAGGCCAGGCAATCGCTGGCGCTGGCGCGCGAACTGCAGGTACCACGTGCCGCCGCCGATGCCGTTGCCGATCAGCTGAGACGCCGCGAGGCCGCAGAGGCAGGTCTGGATGACCTGGTGCGGCAGGCCGAGTCGGCACGCGCCGGAGGCGACCTGCAACAGGCGCTCACGCTGTATCAGCGCATCCTGGTATTGCAACCCAGCCACACGCTTGCACTGGAGGGCCGTGAGGATGCGCTGGCCGACTTGTTACAGCAGGCCAGGGCGTCACTGGCCAAAGGCGACCTGCCTGACAGTTACCAGACGATTGCCCGCGCCCGCGACTACGATGCCGGCCATGCCGATCTGCCTGAACTGCAGGCGCTTCTTGGCCGAGTGATTGAACGTCATCGTCTACAAGCCGACCGGGCTTTGCGCCGTGGAAAACTGGAGGTTGCGTTGGCGGGCTACCGTCAGGTGCTGTCCGCCTCGCCACAGGATGCCGTCGCATTGCAGGGGGTTGATCGCGTGGCTGTCGCGTATGCGCAGCAGGCGACCCGCCAGGCGGCCGATTTCGACTTCACGCAGGCTGAGGCTTCACTGCGCTCCGCGCGTGGACTGGCGCCACAGGCGACTGCGGTCAAGCAAGCCGAGCAGTCGCTGCAACGTGCACGCCAATCGCGATTGCGGCTGGCGTCTTCTCTCCCTGCGGCGGAAAGGAAGCATCGGGTCGAGGTGCTGCTGGTGGCCATGCAACAGGCGGGCGCACGTGGCGACTGGCTCACGCCGCCCGGCGAAAGTGCCTACGACAAGCTGCGCGCGGCGCAGGCGTTGTCGCCTGACGTGCCGGAAGTGAAGCGTGCGGCCGCGCGTCTGGTACCGACCACCCAGGCCTGCTTCGAGGACGAGATGCGTGCCAACCGCGTGCGTCGTGCGCGCGGCTGCTTCGACGCCTGGCAGGCATTGGCGCCGGCTGATGGTCGACTGCAGGAGTCACGGCGTCGGCTGTCGTTGAAATGGATCGCCGTAGGGGATGAGCAACTCGGGTCAGGACGGGTGGAATTCGCGGCGCAGGCCTTGCATGAAGCGAGTGAGCTGGATGCGGGCGCGCCAGGACTGGCGGAATTCGCACGCCGCGTGCGCAATGCGCAAACCGGCGGGAACTAGGCGCTAGCCTGCGTCGAAGAACACGCTACGTCCAAGAACACGCGGAGGACTACCTCACGTGCGGCGGGCAGGGAGAAATGCCGCTCAACGTTTGCCATGCCATTGCGAGAGAGCAGTTCCCACAATGCCTGGTCCTGGTACAAACGCACCACGGCATCGGCAAAAGCCTGCGCGTCATCGGCGACCAGCACGTCTGCACCTTCCTGCAGGTGCATGCCTTCCACCGCACAGGTCGTGGCCACCACGGGCTGGCCGTGGGCCATGCTCAGATTGACCTTGCCCTTGACCCCGGCACCAAAGCGCAGTGGCGCTATCGCGATGCGCATGCCATTCATGGCAGGGTCGAGGTCGGGGACATGGCCATGCACCCGCACCCCCTCTTGCGCGGCAAGTGCCTGTACCGCAGGGGTCGGGTCGCTGCCTATGCAATGGAACAACACACCGGGCAGTCGTGCCTGGATGATCGGCAACACCTCGTGCGCGAACCACAGCACGCCATCGACGTTCGGCACATGCCTGAATCCGCCCACGAAGACCAGGTCATGTCTTTGCAGGAACGGCAATCCATCCGTGCGGGTCTTGTGCAGGTTCGACAACACTTCCACTCGTGCGCCCGGTGCATCGTGGGCCAGCAGTTTTTTTTCGGTTTCGCTCACCACCAGCGTGAGGTCCGCGCTGTCGATCACGGCCAGCTCGCGCGTGCGGGTCAGCAATGCCGACTTGCGCAAGGCGCCATTGCCCGAAAGTGTCGCGGCCCGCGCTTCGCGCACGTAATGCAGGTCGATGGTGTCGAGTACCTGCCTGGCCTGTGGCGCGTGCTTTCTTGCCAACGGCAGGATTTTGTCCGCAAGGTAGTAGCGGGACGTAGCAACGACCGAGAACCGCCGGCCGTGTTCGGCGAACCACGCGGGCGTACCCGCCGCAACGGGCGGATACCAGACCTCCACACCCATACCCTGCAACGCAACCAGTGCGCTCGCATCGGGGGCATGTTCGGTGGCCAGGAACACCACGTGCGCGCCTTCGGCCACCAGCATTTCCATCAGGTTGGACAGGCGCAGCGAGCCCGAATCGCGATTGGGCTGCGGCACCGCTTCATCGACGAACAATATCTGCCGTCGGTGTGCATGCAGGACGGCGGGCGTGGGCAGTACGTCCGGCTCGGGGTGCGTCGCGAGAACCTCATGCCATTTTCTGGCGAAGGTGGCACGGTTCCGTACCTGGTAGGCCTTTGGACCGGTGCGCGTATCGGTACCGGACGTAATGCCTTCCAGATGCACCACCCGCGATGCCGGCTGATACAGCACGCGCTTGCCAGCTGCGCGTACCGCGAACGCAAGATCGGTGTCTTCGTAATAGGCCGGCGAATAGCGCGTATCGAAACCGCCCAGTGATTCGAACAGCGCGCGCGGAATCGCGAGCGCGGCACCCGAGCAATAATCCGCATCGCGCAGGCTGGCGTAGCGCGGATCCTGCGGCGATTCAAAGCGCCCGTAGTTCCACGCCGATCCATCGGAGAACACCACGCCACCCGCTTCCTGCAGGCGCCCATCCGGATACAGCAGTTGCGCGCCGACTAGGCCCGCATCGCTGTGCTGGTCGAAAGTGTCCAGCAGCGCATCCAGCCAGCCGGGCTGCGGCAGCGTGTCGTTGTTGAGGAACACCAGGAATTGGCCACGTGCCCGCTCGGCGCCGTCGTTGCAGGCTGCGATGAAACCGCCGTTCTGCGCGCGCCTGTGAAAATGCAGTCCGGTCAACTGGCTCATCCAGTCCTCGGTCTGGTCACTGGAGCCATCGTCGATCACCCGTATTTCGCAGGCGGCCCGCGGTGGGTGTTCGGCCAATGCACGCAGGCAGGCCAGGGTGTGCAGTGCCTGGTTATAGACGGGAATGAGGATGCTGACGCGCGGTGTGTCGCTGGAAGGCACGGTGAAGGGACTGAATTCCGACCCGGCAGGAAAATAAAGCGCAGCAGATTGCGCGCGAATGCACGATTGCCTGGCAGTTCCAGCATGTT
>JBDTZK010000220.1:0-4554 GCA_040005195.1 Pseudoxanthomonas sp. | reverse complement strand
GCTATTGGCTGCTGTTGCCGTTGATGTTGCTGGCGCTGTTCGCGTTTCGTCGTGGCGGCGCATTCGCAGCCGTGCTGTTGTGCGTATTGCTGCCACTTGCCATGCCGACGACGGCGCATGCGGCGGAAATCGACTGGTGGCAACGTGCCGACCAGCGCCAACATGCCCGCATCGAGCAAGCGGCGGATGCGTATCGAAAAGGCAATTTCGCCGCGGCCGAACAGGCGTTGAAGGGCATCGACAATGCAGATGCCTTGTACAACCTCGGCAATGCGCTGGCCAAGCAGGGTCGTTACGACGAAGCCATTGCTGCCTACGACAAGGCACTCAAGCAGCAGCCCGCCATGGAGGACGCCATCGAGAACCGCAAGGTCGTCGACGCTGCACGCAAGCGCAAGCAACAGGGTGGGCAGAACCAGAAGCAACCGGGCAAGGGCGAACCAGGCAAGTCGCAGCAGAGTCCGGGCCAGGGCCAGCAGAATCCGGGCCAGGACCAGCAACAGGGCAAGCCTCAGCCGCCTGATGCCAGCAAGAAGACTTCGCCTGGAAATACTGCGCCACCACCGAAACCGCAAGTCCCACAGGCTGCGCAGAATCCTGCCGATGCCAAGGCCCAGCAATCGGCCGATGCCGCGCAGCGACAGCGCATGCAACAGGCCATGCAGCAGGCGCGTCAACGCGGTACGCAGGCAGCCCGACCGGGAGAAGCCGTGCCTGCGGCGGAGACTGCGGAGCAACGCGAACGGCGCCAGGCGGTGGATGCCTGGTTGCGGCGCGTGCCGGATGAACCGGGTGGATTGTTGAAGACGAAATTCCAGCTGGAATACGAACGCCGGCAGAAGGAAGGAAAATGAAACACAGGCTGCTCTTTGCCATCTCGTGCGTGCTCGTGCTGCTGATCGGCGTGCAAAGTACGCAGGCGGCCACACGTGCCTCGCTGGATCGCAACCGCATTGCCCTGGGTGAGTCAGCCACGCTCACCTTGGAAACCGATCAGGTATCGGCCACGCCCGATCTGTCGCCGCTGCGTGCCGACTTCGATCTCAGTGGCCAGGCCAGTAGCCGCCAGGTGCAGATCACCAATGGCGTAACCACTGCGACCAACACGCATGTGGTCAATCTCACCCCGCGCCGCGCAGGCACGCTGGTCATTCCCGCGCTGCCGGTGGGTGCGCAACGTTCCGCGCCCCTGGCCCTGGTGGTCGAGGCGTCGGCACAGGCGGCAACACCCCGTGCAGATGCGACTGCATTCCTCGAAACCGAAGTGGACGATCCCAGTCCGTACGTGCAGCAGTCGGTCGGTGTGACCCTGCGCCTGTTCTATGCGGTACCGCTGGCGTCCGGTCAGCTGGACTTGTCATCTCCGGACGGCGCGTCCTTGCAGCGGGTCGGTGATGACGTGCAATCCACGCGCGAGGTCGACGGGCGACGCTACAACGTGGTCGAGCGACGCTACCTGATGGTGCCCGAACGCAGCGGCAAACTGGTTATCCCCGGTGCCCGGTTCATCGGGCGTGGGGTCAACGGCTGGATGGACGATCTGTTGGGTGGCAACAGTCGCGAGATGCGGGCCAGCGGTGCGCCGCGCACGCTGGACGTGCGTGCGCAACCGGCCACCGCGCCGCAGCCGTGGTTGCCTTTGCGCGACCTGCGTATGCGTTACGTCGGTGCCCCGCAGTCGCTGCGCGCGGGAGAAGCCGGCACGCTGGCCATTGAAGTCATCGCCGTGGGCGCCACCCAGGCGCAGATGCCGGAACTGCCCGCGCCCTCGGTTCCGGGTGCGCAGGTGTTCGCCGAGCCAGCGCAGTACGACGAGAGCTTCAGCAACGGCACACCGCAAGTAAAACTTACCCGGCGCTATTCACTGGTGCCGAATGGCGCGGGCACGTTGACCATCCCGGGCCTGAAGGTTGCGTGGTGGGATGTGCGTGCGTGTGCGGCGAAGACGGCCAGCCTGCCGCACTTGAACCTGCAGGTCGCGCAGGGTTCGGGCGGGTTTGCAGGTGCCGTGCTGCCTACAGCCGCCACCCCGCAAGTCGTCGGCGACACAGCGTTGCGTGGTGATGCGAGTGGCATGCGCGATGCCGCCAGTGACTGGAAGTGGATTGCCGTGGCATTCGCGCTGTTGTGGTTGCTGACCCTGGTATGGGCGTTGCAGCGCCGGAGCGTTGGCCCGTCATCGCGCGCGAAAGCCGTGGTCGGCGACGCAGACGTTGTCGAGTTGCCTACGCATACACAGGCCGACCTGAAACGTGCGCTGGACAGCGGTGACCTGGACGAAGTGGGCGAGGTGCTGTGCGGCATGTGCCTGCAACCGGCAACAGACCTCGATACGGTAAATGCGAAATTGGACAGCGAGCCACAACGCCAGGCAGTGGAATACCTTCGTCGTGCGCGCTGGGCAGGCGGCGACGGCGTGGTGGCGCGCGCAGCGTTGCGTGAGGCTTTCCGCAAGGGTCCGGGGTGGCGGCAAGTGCACGTTACCGCAACCGGGATCCTGCCACCGCTGTATCCGCCCGGCTGATCACCATGGCGGTATCCGCACTGCACAGATTGCGCGCGTAGTGCCGCGATTGCCGGGAATTAGTCGACTGCATGCCGTCCTTGCACAGTGATCCAGGCAGCGCGGCCTGCAGGGGGTGGGTGGGCATTTGCTAAGCTGCGGCCGAACCGACACAGGAATTACCGCATGAGCGACACGCCCGTCTCCGGCAAGAAAAAACTTCCGCTGCACTGGAAGATGGCCATTGGCTTCGGCCTGGGCCTGCTGCTGGGGCTGATCGTGCACGCGACCGGCAGTGGTGATGCGGGATGGGTGAAATCGCTGACGACCTACGTCACCACGCCTTTTTCCCAGATATTTCTCAATCTGATCTTCATGCTCATCGTGCCGTTGCTGTTTTCGGCGCTGGTGGTGGGCATCGCCGAGATGGGCGACATCCGTGCCCTTGGTCGCATCGGCTGGAAAACACTGGCCTATACCGTCGTGCTGTCGTCGATCGCCGTGGTCATCGGCCTGGTGCTGGTCAATGTGCTCAAGCCGGGTGGTGGCGTGGACCCCGCGCTGGCACAGAACCTGCTCACCGAGAATGCAGAGCGCGTCAAGGAAATCGTGGCCAGCGTCGATACACAGCCGCGTGGCATGGACATGCTGTTGTCGATCGTGCCGGACAACGTTATCGCTGCCGCAGGAAACAATGGTTCCATCCTGGCGCTCATGTTCTTCGCGGTGATGTTCGGCGTCGGCCTGGTGCTGACACCCTCTGAGAATACCGGCATCCTCAAGCGCGGCATCGAAGGCGTGTTCGAGATCTCGATGACGCTGATCGGCCTGGTGATCCGCCTGGCGCCGTATGCGGTGTTCTGTTTCATGTTCAACCTGGCCGCGATCTTCGGCTTCGACTTGCTGATCAGGCTGGGTGCGTATGTGGGCGTGGTGGTGCTGGCCTTGGCGCTGCACATGTTCGTGGTCTATTCGCTGGCGCTGAAGACGGTGGGCAAGTCGCCACTGGCGTTTTTCCGCGCCACGCAGGAAGCCAGCGTGATGGCGTTTTCCACCGCCTCCAGTAATGCCACGCTGCCGACCGCATTGCGCGTGGCCGAAGAGAAGTTGCACCTGCCCAATCGCGTGTCGCGTTTCGTGCTGACCGTCGGTGCGACCGCCAACCAGAACGGCACCGCGCTGTTCGAGGGCGTCACCGTCTTGTTCCTGGCCCAGTTCTTCGGCGTCGACCTGAGCCTCTGGCAGCAGGTCATGGTGATGCTGGTCTGCATCCTGGGCGGTATCGGCACCGCGGGCGTGCCTTCGGGCTCGCTGCCCGTGGTCGCGCTGATCTGCGCCATGGTGGGCGTGGACCCGGTCGGCATCGGCATGATCCTGGGCGTCAACCACTTCCTGGACATGTGTCGCACGACCCTGAACGTGACTGGCGACCTGACCCTGGCCACACTGGTGGCGCATGGTGAACCCGATGCGGTGCAGGAGCGGGCTGCCGCGCGTCATCCGGCAGCGTGAAATCCCCGCTGTAACAGGGTTTGAGGGCAATCTATTTTTGGCGGTACTGGAAGACTTCCACCTGATTCCGTTTTCGAAAGCGCGCAACCGCACGCGATCCGCATCCAACCCATGGGACAATAGAGAGCCGATCCCGGATGCCATCTGCCCGCCATGACCACGCCTACTCGACGCCAGCTTGCCAACGCCATCCGTTTCCTCGCCGCCGATGCGGTGGAGGCAGCCAAATCCGGTCATCCCGGCATGCCCATGGGCATGGCCGACATCGCCGAGGTGCTGTGGAACGACTACCTCAGCCATAACCCCAAGAATCCCAAGTGGTTCAATCGCGACCGTTTTGTGTTGTCCAACGGCCACGGGTCGATGCTGCAGTACGCCCTGCTGCACCTGACCGGCTACGACCTGCCACTGGACGAGCTGAAGCACTTCCGCCAACTGCACAGCAAGACTGCCGGCCATCCCGAGCACAGTGAAACTCCGGGCGTGGAAGCAACCACGGGTCCGTTGGGCCAGGGCTTTGCCAATTCAGTGGGCTTCGC
>JBDTZK010000219.1:0-4556 GCA_040005195.1 Pseudoxanthomonas sp. | reverse complement strand
TACCTGTCAACCAGAACAACCAGAACACACCGAACACCGAGAACAGGACGCCGCTCATGATCGCTGCCGGGAACAGCAACGACTCGAACACGGCGGCCATGACGATGTAGATCAACAACAAGGCAATGCCCAGATTGATCATCATCTGCTTGCCGGCGTCATCTTCATCCTGGAACGCACCACCATCGAAGGAGTAGCTGTAACCCGTCGGGAAAGAGGCCGCCTTCAAGGTGGCCTCCATCGCCTTGCGCGCCTCGGGCACGGTGACCTTGTCGGCCAGGTTGGCCTGGACGGTCAACGTGGTCTGGCGATTGGTGCGCGAGATCTGCGTGGCCGCTGGGGTCACACCCACGTCCACCATGCTCAGCAGCGGCACCGTGCGTCCATCGGGCGCGCGCACCATGAAAGTATCCAGGTCCTCTATGCCATACGACTCGGCGCCTGCAAAACGCACCCACACCGGCACTTCGCTTTCGCCTCGCCGGAATTCGCGCAGCGGCGCGCCGCGCAAGGCGACCCCTACGAAACTGGCGACTTCATTTGCACTGAAACCAAACGCGGCCGCACGTTCGCGATCAACACGCACTGACAGCTCGCTGTTCTGGTCACCTGCATTGACGCGCACGTCGCGCAACTGCGGGCTCTTGGCCAGCATCGGCACGATGTCCTTGGCGATTTCAGCCAGGGTCTCGGTGGAATCACCGACCAGCTGCACCTGCACGTTCTCGCCCGGCTGGCCACCGCCACCGCCTGGGCCGCCGCCGCCATTGCCAATGCCAACCGTGGCCCGCGCGGACTTCGGCAGTTCTTTGCGTATCTCGTCGATCAACGCCTTGGTGTCGTCATTGTCCAGGGTCTTCATGTCGAACTTGATGCGGGTGCCGGCGTCGCCTTCTTCGCTGTACCAGGAATAGATTTGTTCAACGTGGAAGCGCTTGCGGTTGGAATCCATGAAGTTCTCGACCTTCAGCACTTCATCGGACATCTGCTTCAGGCTGTACGAGCCTTTCCACTGGTAGAAGATGTTGGTCTCGCCTCCATCGTCGCCGCCGAACATGTTCTTCTTGGTCAGGACCATCGGCACGATGCTGATGGCGATGATCAGCAATATGCCCATCACGCTCTTGCCGCGGTGCTCCAAAGTCCAGCGCAAGACGCGTGCATAACGCTTCTGCATGCGTGGAATGATGCCGTTGGGATTGCCCACCATGGGTGGTGTCTTCAATCGCGCCGACAGCATCGGGATCAGGCTCACCGCCACCAGCCACGACGCCAGCAGGGACACCGAAATGGTGATCGCGATCTGCGACAGGTAGATGCTGAGGAAGTTGCGCTCGCCGAACAGATTGGGCACGAACACGATGCAGTGACACAAGGTGCCCGCGGACAACGCGATGGCGACATGGCGGGTGCCAATGATCGACGCCAACCGCGGCTGGTCGGGCATGCGCTCGCGTTCCTGGTAGATGCTTTCCACCACCACCACGGCGTTGTCCACCAGCATGCCGATGACCAGCAGCAGGCCCATCATTGACAGGATATTGAGCGTAACCCCGGCGAAATACATGAAACCAAGGGTCATGATGAAACAGATCGGAATCGCCAGCGTCACCATCATGGTCGAAGGCCAGTGGCGCAGGAAGAAGAACAGCACGGCGATGGCCAGCACCAGGCCGATGGCGCCCGCCTCGGCCAGTTCGACCAATGAAGTGGTGACGTTGTCACCCTGGTTCTCGATGATCTTCACCTGCAGGTCGCGAAGCGAGGGTTCTTTCTTGATATTTTCGACTTCAGCCAAGGCACTTTTCGACACCTCGACCAGGTTCGCGTTGCGCTCCTTGAACACATCCAGACCGACTGCTTTCTTGCCATCCAGACGCCGGCCCATGGCCATGCGTTCCTGCTTGAAGCGCACATCGGCGATATCGGACAGGCGCACGCCGTTACCTATGACCAGATCGCGCAGCTGCTGCAGGTCGGTCAACTCGCCTACGGGCTGCACACGAAAACGCGTGCCGCCATCGGTGATGGTGCCGGCAGAAACGGAGAAATTGATCGATTGCAAGCGCGTGGTCAGATCATTGAGACCCAGGTTGTGTGACGTCAGGCGATCCTGGTTGATCGCGATCTCGACTTCATTCGATGGCGCGCCCGAGATGTCGACACGCGCCACGCCGGGGATACGCTCGATACGCCGCTTGAACTCGCGGTCGATCATGTCGTAAGAGCCGGCCAGGTCGATATCGCTGGCCAGGCGTACGCGCAACACGGGCTGGTCGGTGGTGGAGAACTTCAGGACCAGGTAACGCTGCAGGTCATCTGGCAGGTCATCGCGAATCGCATCGATGCGTTCGCGCGCATCGGATGCGGCAATCGCCACATCACGTTCCCAATCCGAGAACTGGATGAACAACTGCGCGCCATCGGCATTGGCACTGGTGTCCATGCGTTTGATGCCGGGCATGGTGGAGAGTGTTTCCTCCACCGGCCGCAATACCGTGCGCTCCACTTCTTCAGGGGTGGAGCCCACATAAGGCAGCTGCACGAAGATGAAGGGTGGCGAGACTTCAGGGAAGGATTCCAGCGGCAGGCGGAACGCCGCGATCAAGCCGATCACTGTCAGCGACACGAACAGCATGATGGCGCTGACGGGCCGCTTGATGCTGAGTTCGGCGATGCTCATGCGTGGTCGAATCCTTCAGTACCAGCGGGCTGCTCGATGGCCTGGCGATGCAGACGTCCGCGTTCGGCGTAGTACTCGTCGGGATGCCGGTCCAGCAAGTCGTACACCACTGGAATCACCACCAGCGTCAGCAGTGTGGAGACCAACAGGCCACCGATGACCGTGATGGCCATGGGCGAGCGCACTTCCGCACCTTCGCCGAAAGCCAATGCCAGCGGCAGGAAACCGAACAGGGTGCACAGCGTGGTCATGATGATCGGACGCAGTAGCGAGCGAGCGCCTTCCACCAATGCCTCGCGCTTGGCCACGCCGGCCTCGCGCAACTGGTTGACCTTGTCGATCAGGATGATGGCGTTCTTCACCACCAGGCCGACCAGCAGGATCAGGCCGATGAACACCACCACCGAGACGGGTGAGCGGGTCAACAGCAATGCCAGAACCGCGCCTACCAGTGCCAGCGGGATCGTGAACAGGATGACGAAGGGATGCAGCAGCGACTCGAACTGCGAGGCCATCACCAGGTAGACGAGGAAGATCGCCAGGCCGAAGGCGAACAGCAAGGCCTTGACCGATTCAGCCAGTTCCTCGCCCTGCCCGCCGATGTGCATGCCTACGCCCGCACCGACGCTTTCCTTGGCGACCATGTCACGCACTTCGTTGACGGCGCCGCCCAGGTCGATGTCCAGCAGGCTGGCCGACACGATGGCCACACGCACCTGGTCAGCCCGGTGGATCTCGCTTGGGCCTGTGGTGGAGACCACCTCGGCCACCGACTCCAGCCTCACCGGTCGCGCGCTACCCGGGTTCACGATGAGTTGGCGGATGCTCTCCACCGAATCACGATCCGACTGCTGCGCACGCACCAGCACGTCGATCTTGCGGTCGCGGAAACTGTAGCGCGTGGCCACGTCGCCACGCACCTTCTTCACCACCACGTCGGCAATCTGGCGAGTGGTCAATCCCAGTGCACCGGCACGGTCCTGGTCGAAACGGATCTGGATTTCAGGAAAGCCTTCTTCCACTGTCGATTTGACGTCCGCGTAGTGCGGATTAGCCCGCAGCATGGCCGCCATTTTCTGGCCGGCTCGCTGGATGGTATCCAGGTCCTGCCCGCGCAGTTCGATTTCCAGCGGCGTGGAGAAACTGAAAAGTTCTGGCCGACGGAAATCGACCTGCGCGCCGGGATGCGCCTTCATCGATGCACGCAGCTTCGCGGTTTCATCCGCTTCCAGCTGCTTGCTGCCGCCATCCGCCATCACCACCGTGATCTTGCCAATGTTCTCGCCGCTCTCGGTCGGGCTGGCATCAAGTCGCGTGCCGGTGCCACTGACGCCGTACAACGCACGGATGCCTTCGTCCTTGGCATGCGCCTGCTGCAGGTCGCGGACCAGACTGTCGGTCTGTTTCAGCGGGGTACCGGGGGGCAGCTTCACCGTCATTTCAAAACGATCCTGCGCCAGCTGCGGGATCAGGTCCGCACCCAGCATCGGCACCGTCATCATGGTCAGCACGAAAGCCGCCGCTGCGAAACCCAACACCAGCCAAGGCCTGCGCAGCGAACCGGGAAGCAGTTTCATATAGCCGCGTTCGGCGCGGTCATAGGGCGCCATGGCAATGTCACTGGCCTTGCGCATCACCGGGCCAACAATGGCGACCAAGCCACGCCACAGGCGTATGAATATCCAGGTGATGCCGAAGAAAAAGCCACGCGTGCCTTTGCCGATGCCACGTTCGGTGGCAGCCAGTGGTTTCTGCCAGCGCGAGGTGGGTTGCCATTGTGGATGTGGCTGCTCTTCCGGGAACGCCATCGGTGGGCGGCCCTTCAATGCGCTGAGCATGGACGGGGCCAATTCGACCAATGACACCGTCATCC
>JBDTZK010000218.1:0-4563 GCA_040005195.1 Pseudoxanthomonas sp. | reverse complement strand
CCTTGGCACTGCTGATGAAGTACATGAAGACATCGCGCGGCCGTACCGGCGCCGGATGCGAATCGAGATGTGGGAGATCTGCAACGTCGTGTCCCTGCGCCCATTGCAGCGCACGATCGCACCACAGTTCCAGTTCGGTATCGGGATAACCCGTATCGATGGCTGCACGTGAACGCATCAAGCGCGCGTAGACGAAATCAGCGGTCAGGTCGGCGAACGAGGGATGTTCATCGGCGTCGGTGTATACGGTGGCCATGCCGTGTGCGCGCGCCAGAGTCAGGTACTCGGCATTGACGAAGGCAGGGTCGCGTACATCCAGCACATGCCGGAGCTTGCGCTCGCCGTTCACGGCGGGAAGCAATTCTACGAAAGCTGAGAATTCCGCTGCGTCGATGCGCGTGCCCTTGTCGAATTGCCACACCAGCGGCCCCAGCTTGTCGCCCAGTTCGACGATGCCGCCGATGAAATCCTCGATCTGGTGGCCGGTCTTCGACAAAGCCTTCGATTCCATGATCCGCTTAGGTGCCTTCGCGGAGAACATGAAATCCTGTGGCGTCTCGTCACGCCACTTGGCATAGGTGGCTGGCTTCTGCGCGCCGTAGTAAGTGCCGTTGACCTCAATGGATGTCAGTTGGCGGCTTGCGTATTCCAGTTCGCGGCGCTGCACCAGCCCGACCGGGTAGAACACGCCACCGCGCCACGGCGCAAAGGTCCAGCCACCGACGCCAGCGCGGATGCGTGCTGCATCTATGTCCGGTTGGTCCAGGGCCGGGGAGGCGAACAGGTCGCTGCCCGGTGAGGGATTGCTGCGCTTTTTCATTTTCTGCAAGAACAGTTGATTTGGCAGAAGCATACCCAAGGCCGGTCGCAAATTGCGGAATCCACTGGTGGATGCGAGCTGTGCGCACAGGGCAACGTAGTATCCCGTTGCACGGTACTGTCGTCGCCTTCACGAGGACTTAGTGTCTCTCTGCAAGTCGGTAAAAAATTTCCCTCCACAAGATTCCGGAACGTCTCCATGCTCAGAACAGGCTGGCTATTATTGGCGGCGCTCGCCAGCAGTAATGTATTGGCTGGAGAAAGCGATTCGTGCGCACGCCGCACCGATCTTCCGCCGACTGTCAATTTCCGCATCGACAACGACCTGTTCGGCAAGCAGGACCAGGGCTACAGCAACGGCGTACAGCTGACGCTGGTGTCGCCCAACCTGGTCAATTACACCGATGATCCCTGCCTGCCGCGTCTGGCGCGCTGGTTCAACCGTCGACTGAATGCGCTCACGCCCGAGGGCTTTGAGCAGCAGAACATGGTGGTGACCTTCGGCCAGGCCATCTTCACCCCCACAGACTTCACCCGCAGCGACCTCATCGTGGAGGATCGTCCGTATGCCGCCGCGTTGCTGGTGGGACTGGGTTACAACGCGCGAAACGGTGACCACCTGCGCACTACGCAGCTGCAGCTGGGCATTGTGGGGCCGTCCGCACTGGGCGAGCAGGTACAGAACGAAGTTCACCACATCCTGGGCGATCCGCCTTTCGAAGGCTGGGACAATCAGCTGCACGACGAGCCGGTGTTCCGCCTCGTGCACGAGCGCATGCGCCGTTTCTCGCCCGACAATGGCACCTGGGGTTGGGATGCGATCACCCATTACGGCGGCAGCCTGGGCAACCTGACGACCTATGCGAACGCAGGTGCCGAAGTGCGCTTTGGTCGGCACCTGCCCGACGATTTCGGCAGCACGCCGCTGCGCCCGGCCGGCGAAAATACGGCGCCCACGCGCAGTCGCCCGGCAGGTGCGCCATTCGGCATCCACATGTTCATGACCGTCGATGGGCGCTGGGTGCTGCATGACATCACCCTGGACGGCAATGCCTTCCGCAACAGCCACAGTGTGGACAAGAAAGCATGGGTCGGAGAAGCCGGCCTGGGCCTGGCGTTGACCAAAGGGCGCTGGAAATTCGCGCTGGCGCGCTACTACCGCAGCCGTGAATTCGAAGGCCAGGTGGAAGCCCCGGTGTTTGGCAGTTTTACTATCAGCCGCGCGCTCTGACGGCGCATTCGCTTGCTTCTCCATCCCGCGGACATGCTGCACTGAGCTTGTGCACCCAAGGGCAGGACGCCCCTCCGTGGCGATGACAATCGAAGGGCGGTAGACGCTGCCGATGGACCGTCCGATGAAGACGGAAAAATCTTGACGGATCGGACGGTGCTTGAAGTTCGATTCACTCTTATCCGGCCCTTGCCGGGACAATGACGCCCGGTCGATGGCAACCGCCTCATCGTCGCCGATGGGGTGCACGGGTCGGGTGATAATGGCGGCATGATATTCCGCTGGTTTGAATCGTTGATCGATGTGTTCGGCAAGCCCGACACACGCATGCCGCCGCGTGGCGTGTGGCGTTTCTATGTGCATTACCTCAAACAGGCCTGGCCGGTGCTGGGCGTGATGTGCGTGCTCGGGTTCGTGGTGGCACTGGTGGAAGTGGCGCTGTTCGATTTCCTGGGGCGGCTGGTCGATCTGACCAGGGACGTACCCGCGCCGGATTTCTTTTCACGTCATGGCCGCGAGCTGCTGTTCATGGCCTTCGTGGCGCTGATCGCGCGTCCATTGCTCATCGCCTTGAGTGACTTGCTGCAGCACCAGGCCATTACCCCGGGGCTGACTGCACGCATCCGCTGGCAGCAGCACCAGTACGTGGTGCGACAGAGTCTGTCGTTTTTCCAGAACGACTATGCCGGGCGTATCGCGAACCGCATCATGCAGACCGGTGCTTCGCTGCGCGAATCGGCCGTGCAGATCGTCGATGCGATGTGGTACGTCAGTGTTTATACCGGCAGTGCGCTGTTCCTTTTCGCGCAGGCTGACTGGCGTTTGACGCTGCCGTTGATCGTGTGGGTATTCCTGTACATCGGCGCGCTGGCGTTCTTCGTGCCACGGGTGAAACAGCGCTCATGGAAGGCCTCCGAAGCGCGATCCCAGTTGATGGGCCGTATCGTCGATGGCTATACCAACATCGCCACACTGAAACTCTTTGCACACACCCGCCAGGAAGAGGCGTATGTAGCCGAAGCGGTGCAGGAGAACGTGGACAAGGTCCGCGTGATGACCCGCATGACCACGGGCATGGACGTGACCCTGACCGTGTTGAACGGCCTGCTGGTGGTGGTCACGGCCGGGCTGGGCCTGTGGCTGTGGAGCAGGGGCCTGATCACCGTTGGCGAGATGGCGCTGTCCACCGGTCTGGTGATCCGCATCGAAAACATGTCGGGCTGGATCATGTGGGTGGTCAACGGCATCTTCGAGGACATCGGTACTGTGCAGGACGGCATGGAGACCGTGGCCAAGCCCAATGCGGTCATGGACAAGGCCGACGCGGGCGCCTTGTCGATCACGCGCGGTGAGGTTGAATTCAAGAGCATCCATTTTCACTACGGCAAGCAGGGCGGGGTGATGACCGGGCTGGATCTTCATGTCAGGCCAGGCGAGAAGATCGGCCTGATCGGCCCGTCTGGCGCGGGCAAGTCGACCCTGGTCAACGTGCTGTTGCGGCTGTACGACCTGGAGTCGGGTCGCATCCTGATCGACGGTCAGGACATTGCCGACGTCACCCAGGAGAGCCTGCGCGGGCAGATCGGTGTCGTCACCCAGGACACGTCGCTGCTGCACCGTTCGATCCGCGAGAACCTGTTGTATGGGCGTCCTGACGCCAGCGAGGACGAATTGATCGCGGCAGTGCGCAGTGCACGGGCTGATGGTTTCATCGCCGAGCTGGTGGATGGCGAAGGCCGCCACGGTTACGACGCCCAGGTGGGTGAACGCGGGGTCAAGCTCTCGGGTGGACAACGCCAACGGATTGCCATCGCGCGCGTGCTGTTGAAGGATGCGCCCATCCTAGTGCTGGACGAAGCAACGTCCGCGCTGGATTCGGAAGTCGAAGCCGCCATCCAGGAAAGCCTGGATCTGTTGATGCAGGGCAAGACCGTGATCGCCATTGCGCATCGCCTGTCTACCATCGCGCGCATGGATCGACTGGTGGTGCTGGACCGTGGCCAGGTTGTCGAGACTGGCACGCATGCCGAACTGATCGCACGTGAAGGTCTGTATGCACGTTTGTGGCAGCGACAAACCGGCGGGTTTGTCGCTGCGAACCTGTAGGAGCAGGCAGCGCCTGCCCCTGCGGATTATTCCTGGATCACTGGATTGGCTGGTCCAGCATCAGTTCGCGTGCAAAGCGCACCGGCGGCGCGCCATACGACAGGATCTGGTCGTGGTAAGCCTTCAAGTTGAACTTGTCACCCAGTTTGGCTTCCATGGCCTTGCGAGTGTCGAAGTGTTCCTGCACGCCAACGAAATACGTGGGTAGCTGCGCCGACGTCAGCTGCACGCGAGTCCATTTTCCGGCCGCCTCGCGTTCCTGCTGGAAAGTCTGGCGCACCATCAGGTCCATCGCCTGCTCGCGCGTCCACTGGTCCACATGCACGCCCTGGTCCAGGATCGCGTTGGCGATCGTGCGCAGGTAGAACTTCATCTGCACCAGGCGGAACAGCGGGTCGTTATCCATG
>JBDTZK010000217.1:0-4566 GCA_040005195.1 Pseudoxanthomonas sp. | reverse complement strand
ACATCAAAGGGAGTTTTATATGTACGGATTACAGATCACTCTATTCCTGATCGGAATGACCATCCTTGTCATTGGCTACCGCAAGAACAATCGCAATGTTCTTCTATTGTCTGCTCTTGTTTTGCTAGCAGCAGGTGCGCTTCAGGAGTTCATATCAGGATTCATAGCTGGAGCATTGGCATATTAAAGGATGGCATCCACGCTATGAGCGCGTTGAGGTCTAACAAGCTGTTAGAACAGCGCTCAAATCGTGGCAGCGCTTTCGTGCCTACGTTACGCTAGCACGTGTTGTCCGTCCAACCTCGGGCAGGCCTAACTCAGGCATTAAGTGCGCGCTAGAGTTCGGTATCCTCATCCAGGATCTTTCCTGTCTTGTGACGTCTGTATGGTTCGTCTTGCTAAGAGGTCTTTGTGAAAGCTGCATATATCGACTCAATCGTCATGATTTTAGTTGGCGCTTATGTCACTGCTGTGGGCTTCGGCTGGCTACCATCACCATCCAGGGACCCGGCCGCCGGACAGCAATGGGCTTCTCGTTACGGAAAACTGTTCAAGACTATTGGGCCATTGCTGGTAGTCATTGCCGTGGCTCTGTTGGCCGCAAGGTTCTTTGGTGTGAGCGTCTAGGCGACGCACCTGGCAATTCAGTCAAGACGAAACCTCATCACGGCCGACTATTCAGTCGTTAGGCATCAGTTTTTATAAGGGAATCTAATGCAACCAACTTCCGAATTCTTTGTGGGCTGGGGCACACTGTCCCTGATAAACGCGGGGCTTGCACAAGCGAAAGGTCGCAGTGGCTTTGGCTGGTGGCTGGCCTCAATCTTTATTGGTCCGTTTGCCACCTTGCTCATTGTGGCTATTGCGCCACCGCCGGGAGCCGCGTGAACTGATACCTGACAATTCATTCAAGCCGAGCCCGAATTGTTGCCGCACCAATCGCAATCGAAATTGGCCTCGGCGGGCCGACTGATTCAGGCGTTAGGGCTCATGGAGTACAGGATGTTCAAGCATTTATTTATAACCCTCGCAATGGTAGTTATCTGCTCATGTGCCACCTCGTCGCCAAGTGCGCCCCTATCCGTGCGACTCGATGCAACTTCAGATGCCAGTGCAAAACAAAGCTTCGAGAGAATGCTCGATCAAGCAAGTGGCAAGAAGAAACAGGAACTTGCCATTGCAATGTTCAAGCTCAACATGGTCGGCGTAAAAAGCGCCTATGAGGTGGTGGCCAGCCCTGAACTTCAGTCGCTTTCCATCACTCGCATCAAGGATCGTGTCGCCGGCATTACTGCTGACGAGATCATAGACCTCGCTAATCGCATGTCCGAGGTGAAGATTGAGGTTCAGGGCAAGTAAGTCCTGGTGCCGTCGGCTATATTTACCTGCCGTCGGTGCCATTCTTAGGCCCACTTGATTCCAGCATTTGGAGAAAGTCGCATGCGACTCATGGTCTTGCTATTGGTGATGCTTGTATCGGTGCCGCTAGAGGCCGTCGCGCAAAATAGCGCGGAAACACGCGCTCCGTTTGTGGTCGAGCAAACCTACTGGATCAAACCTGGCAAGGCGTTGCAGTTCATTGCGCTGTTTGAAAAGAACCGGGTGCCGCTGTTGAATGCCAAGATCAAGGCGGGGCAGTTACTGTGGATGCGTCTGTCCAGGCCGCAGTTCAACGCGGTCAACGAGCAGTGGGATCTGCGGGTGACGGTTGCCTGGCGCGATGCGGACAGTGCCCTTGAGCGGATTTCGCAGGCCAGGGCGCCGCTGACCAAAGATGCACAGCGCATGGCATTGGAGCAGCAGATCATGGAAGAACTTATCGTCGAGCGCACCGATGTTCCCGTCCAGGAGTGGGTGGTGGACGACAGTGGCGCTTGAATAATACGAGCGTCACGAACAAGCCGGACACCCGTCGTTTGCTGCGCTTCGGGTTTCACGCCTGAAGCTAACTAACATCGCAGCCATCGCCCAAGCCTGATCAAGAGATGCCCATGCCCGCGCACGAGAAAATCAACTACGTCGAATACCCGGCCCGCAACCTGGAAGCGACAAAGATATTTTTCCAGGCGACATTCGGTTGGAAGTTCGAGGATTACGGGCCCGATTACGCGGCTTTTTCAGGGCAAGGCCTGGATGGTGGATTCTTCAGGTCGGAGCGCGCGGCAAACCCCGAACAGGGCAGCGCACTGCTTGTTTTCTACAGTGAACGCCTTGAGGACACGTTGGCCAAGGTGGCGGGCGCTGGTGGCGAGATCGTGAGACCGATCTTTGCATTTCCTGGTGGTCGCAGATTCCACTTCGTCGAGCCGAGTGGCAACGAGTTCGCGGTATGGGCAGATCCCGAGGCCTGATTGTGCATCGGCCACTTGTCATCCGACAGATTCGGCGCCGAACGTAGGCAAGCGTACATGGCGGACGATCAGCGCTCCGAATGCCCGGTTTCATCGTGGGCGCGGCGGGTGAACAGGTCGGGGTGGATGAGTTCGATAAACGCCCGCGCCTGTGGTGAGAGGTACTTGCCCTTGCGCACCACCACGCCATAGCTGCGCGTCGGGAACCACTGGCTCAGTGAGCGTGCTGCGAGCCTGTCACGGTCGGCGTCGGTCAGGCAGATCGAGGTGATGATGGAAATGCCCATGCCCATGGCCACGTACTGCTTGATCACCTCCCAGCCACCGACTTCCAGCGCCACGGTGTAGGGCACGCGGTTCTGCTGGAACACCCGGTCGACCAGCCGGTAGGTCACCAGCCGCTTGGGTGGCAGGATCAGTCCATAGGCCGACAGGTCGTCCAGCTTGAGCGTGCGTTGGCGGATCAGTGGGTGGTCGGGCGTGGCGATCAGTAGCGGCTCGAAGCGGTATACGGGCTCGTAGCTCAGGTCGGCCGGGACATCCAGCATTGAGCCCACCGCAAAGTCCACGGCATCCGAGCGCAGCAGGTCGGTGCCATCGGCGCTGACTGCGTTGTGCAGGGTCAGGCGCACGTCGGGATGCAGGCGGCGGAAGTGCTCCACGATCTTCGGCAGCACATAGAGGATGGTGGAACTGTTGGCCGCGATGTTGAGTTCGCCGGCATCCAGGCCGCGGACCTTGTCGCGGAAGCTCGCGCCCAGGCCATCCAGGCTTTCGACCAGCGGCTGGGCCAGTTCGTAGAGCAGCTGGCCCTCGCGCGTGGGCGTCAGCCGGCGGCCAACGCGTTCAAACAGGCCCACTCCCAGCTCGCGTTCCAGTGCCTGCAGCTGAAGGGTGATCGCCGGCTGGCTGACGTAAAGCGCTTCCGAGGCGCGTGATACCGACCCCATTCGCACGGTCTGGCAGAACGCCCGCAAGGGCTTGAGGCGGTCAGATTTGTAAGGAAATCGGGGGGTTGAGGCGTGCTTGTCAGACATTGCAATGCACCATATAAGCTGAGCTTATTAATTGCATTGATAAAACTGTGTTGTCAAATAAACAAGGCGGGAGCACGTTACGGGCCCAACCCGCAGCAAGGCCCAGCCCATGTCCGCCCAGCCCCGATCCGGTTTTTTCGATGCCTCTCTGACCCTCGACAGCGGGATCGAAGTGTCCGCCACTGCGCCAGGCCAGGACGCCGTGCTGACCCCGGCCGCGCTGGAGCTGCTGGCCTCGTTGCACCGGCTGATCGAACCCAAGCGCCAGGCGCGCTTGGCGGCACGCCAACAGCGCCAGGCGTTCTTCGATGCCGGCGGCCTGCCTGACTTCCGCGAAGACACCCGCCACATCCGTGAGAGCGACTGGCAAGTTGCGCCACTGCCGGCCGCCCTGCAGGACCGCCGGGTGGAGATCACTGGCCCGGTCGACGCCAAGATGGTCATCAATGCCTTGAACTCCGGCGCCAAGGTGTTCATGGCCGACTTCGAGGATTCCACTTCGCCGACCTGGGCCAACCTGATCGCCGGCCAGCAGTCGCTGATCGCTGCCGTCGCCGGGACCCTGGAGTTCACCGCTGCGGCGCGTGACGGACAGCCCGGAAAGCACTACGCATTGAAGCCGTTCGAGGAACATGCCGTGCTGATCGTGCGCCCGCGCGGCTGGCACCTGGACGAAAAACACGTCCACGTGGACGGAACGGCGATCGCCGGGGGCCTGTTCGACCTGACGCTGTTTGCCTTCCACAACGCCAGCACGCTGGCTGCAAAGGATCGCGGTCCTTACTTCTACCTGCCCAAGCTGCAGTCGATGGAAGAGGCGGCGTTGTGGGAAACCGCGCTGTCGCATATTGAAGCGGCCCTGGGCCTGCCGCAGGGGCAGATGAAGGTCACCGTGCTGATCGAGACGCTGCCGGCGGCGTTCGAGATGCATGAAATCCTGCACGCGCTGCGCGGACGCATTGTCGGCCTGAACTGCGGCCGCTGGGATTACATCTTTTCCTACGTCAAGACGTTCCGCCGCCACCGCAACCGGGTGCTGCCCGAGCGTGGCCAGGTCACCATGACCCAGCCATTCCTGAAGGCTTACTCGGAACTGCTGATCCAGACCTGCCACCAGCGCGGCGCGCACGCGATGGGAGGCATGGCCGCGCAGATCCCGATCAGTGGCGATGACGACG
>JBDTZK010000216.1:0-4570 GCA_040005195.1 Pseudoxanthomonas sp. | reverse complement strand
GGTCACTTGAATTCAAGAGTTGTTCGCTGAGCACCGCATTCTCGGACGATGCCATCGCCGCGCAATGCGCGACATTGAAAGTGCCAGAGAATCCGGCTGCCCCCGCAGGTCGCAAGATAGGCCTGAAGATCGCGTGGATTCCCGCCGCACGCGACGACGCAGCTGAACCCGATCCGGTGTTCATGCTCGCCGGTGGCCCAGGCCAATCCGCCACCGAAAGCTATCCGCAAACTGCACCGGCGTTTCGTGAAATCCTCAAGAAGCGCCACGTGATCCTGGTCGACCAGCGCGGCACCGGGGGTTCCAACGCGCTCAGCTGCAAGGAAAATTTCGACGAAAGTGCACTGCCCAGCACCGATTCCGTCAGCGCGTACACGCAACGCTGCCTGGCCGCATTGTCCAACCGTGCCGATCCGCGCTTCTACAGCACCACCGAAGCGATCCAGGACCTGGACGCGGTACGCAAGGCCATCGGCGCGGCGCAGATCAATCTGGTCGGTATTTCCTACGGAACGCGCGTCGCACAGCAGTACGCAGCCCGGTATCCGCAGAACACACGCACCATCGTACTGGACAGCGTGGCGCCGAATTCATTGGTGTTGGGCAATGAATTTTCACGCAACCTGGAAGACGCGCTGGATATGCAATTCGCACTCTGCGCGAAGACACCGGCGTGCGTGCAGCGCATGGGTAACCCGCGCGCGAAGCTGCGTGCGCTGATGACGAAACTGGAAACCGATCCCCCGCTGGTTAACTATCGCGACAGCATGACCGGCGAGAGCAGGCAAGAGCAGCTGACGCCAGGCCTGGTCGCCGGGCTGGTACGCATGTATGCCTACATGCCATTGGCTGCATCGTTGCTGCCGCTTCAGTTGAATGAAGCCGCCAACGGCCGCTACGACGCGCTGATGTCGCTATCGAAGATGCTGAGCGACCAGATGTCCGACAGCATCACCATGGGCATGCAGCTGTCGGTGATCTGCACCGAGGATGGCAGCGAACTGAAAGCCAATCCCGCCGACGAAGACACGCTGCTGGGTAACGATTTCGCCAAGTATCTGGCGGCCGAATGTGCGGTCTGGCCGAAGGGCCAACGCCCGGTGGGTTTCCGCAAGCCGCTTGCCACCCCGGTACCGGCCTTACTGCTGTCCGGCGAATTCGATCCGGTCACGCCGCCACGCTACGGCGATGCCGTGGCCAGGACGCTGCCTAACGGGCGACACCTGATCCTGCGCGGCCAGGGCCACAACGTCATCGGGGTCGGCTGCATGCCCCGGCTGATGGCGCAGTTCGTTGACAGCGCCGATGCGAAACCGCTCGATGCCAAGTGCCTGGCCAAACTGGCCTACACACCACCGTTCACCGGCTTTTACGGATGGGAACCATGATCCAGTTACAGGATTTGCATAAGTCTTTCACCGCCAAGAAGGTGGTGGTGAAAGCCGTCGACGGCGTGAGTTTCGAAGCACGCGATGGCGAAATCACCGGCCTGCTGGGCCCCAATGGCGCTGGCAAGACCACCACGTTGCGCATGCTCTATACGCTGATGAAACCCGACAGCGGCAAGGTGCTGGTCGATGGCGTGGACGTGGCCGATGACCCCGAAACCGTACGCCGTGCACTGGGCGTTTTACCCGACGCGCGTGGCGTATACAAACGCCTGACCGCACGCGAGAACATCGCCTACTTCGGCGAACTGCACGGACTGGATACGTCCACGATTGCGGAACGGACCGAACGCCTGGTGCAGGCGCTCAACATGCAGGATTTCATTGATCGCCGCACCGAAGGGTTCTCGCAAGGCCAGCGCACCAAGACCGCCATCGCACGCGCGCTGGTGCATGACCCGCGCAACGTGATCCTGGATGAACCCACCAACGGCCTGGACGTGATGACCACGCGTGGGCTGCGCGAATTCCTCAAGCAACTGCGCGGTGAAGGTCGCTGCGTGGTGTTCTCCAGCCACATCATGCAGGAGGTCGCCGCGCTGTGTGACCGCATCGTGATCATCGCACGCGGCCAGGTGGTCGCAGCAGGCACCGCCGACGAGCTGCGCGCCCTGACCGGCGAAGAAAACCTGGAAGACGCTTTCGTGAAAGCGATCGGTTCGGAAGAAGGACTACACGCATGAAACCAGCTGGCATGAAACCCACAGGCATGAAATCCGCACCCCTGAAATCCTTGCGCGCGCTGTTGACCGTGATGCGCAAGGAACTGCGCGACATTCTCCGTGACCGCCGGACCTTGTTGCTTGCCCTCGGACTGGGCCCGCTGCTTACGCCAGTCCTGATCATCGGCTTGGGCACGCTGGGCGAAAGTCGTGCGCGCAGCCAGACCGAAAAACCGCTTGAACTACCCGTGGTCGGTCGCGAGCACGCACCCAACCTGATGGCCTGGCTGGAAGGCCAGAATGTGGTGTTGAAGGCGCCGCCGAAAAATATCGACGCAGCCATCGCCAACCAGGAAGAAGACGTGGTCCTGCGCATCGGCCCGGATTTCCCCACGCAATGGCGCAAGAGTTTGCCCGCACCGCTGGAAATCATCAGCGACAGCACGCGCCAGGATGCGCAGATCCCCGTGCAGCGCCTGCAGTCCTTGTTGGCGGGTTATGGCGGACAGGCGGGCGCACTGCGGTTGCTGGCGCGTGGCGTCAGCCCCGGTACGGCAACGGCCATCCAGATACGGCAGACCGACCTGGCCACGCCTGAAGCACAGCGTGGACGCATGCTGTCCTTCATCCTTCCCTACTTCCTAATCATCAGTGCGTTTCTCGGCGGCGCCTCGCTGATCCTGGATGCAACTGCCGGCGAACGCGAGCGTCAGTCACTGGAGCCCCTGCTCGCCACGCCTGCGCCACGCGGCGCCATTGTCAGCGGCAAGATCGCCGCAGCCTGCCTGCTCGCGCTGGTGTCGCTGCTGCTGACCCTGCTGGCATTCAAATTGGGCGCGTTGCTTTCACCCACCGTGGGCCGGCAGATGGAAGTGAGCTTCATGGCTATCGCGCGGCTGCTGCTGATCCTGGTACCGATGATCTTCATCGGCACCACGCTGCTGACCTACCTGGCGGCATCGGCAAAAAGCATGAAGGAAGCACAGAGCCACATGACCTGGCTGATGCTGTTACCCATGCTGCCGACCATCGTGCTGATCGTGAATCCGGTGAAGACGCAACTGTGGCAATTCGCCGTGCCTTTCCTTTCCCAGAACCAGATGATCCTGAAAGTGGTGCGTGGCGAAGTCATCACGATGCAGCAATGGGCGATTTACTTGGGCGCGGGTTTCAGCTTGGCGGCGATCCTGTGGTTCGCGGCAACGCGCCGTTACCAGCAGGAACAGCTGGCAATCTCGGGCTGAGACTGCGAAGTTTCCGAATAGAAAAGGCCGGCATTGCGCCGGCCTTTTCTTTTACTTGTATCGCGTACTTGTATCGCGTACTTGGATTGCCTACTTGAATCGCGCCGATCAGCCTGGATTGAAGGCCAGCGTACGGCGCGTGGTGGTCGGCGCATCAATCGGCTCGAACTTCCAGCGACGCACCGCATTGAGCGCTTCACGGTCGAACACGCGGGGCGGGGTTGCCCGCACGACGCGTGCGTTGGTCACCGAGCCATCGGTGCCGATGGTGAGTTCCACCAGCACTTCACCAGCGGTACCGGCACGCAGCGCTTCAGTCGGGTACCGCGGCGACGGAGTGGAGATGGCCTTCAGCGACGGGGCAGCAGCGGCAGGCCGCGGGGCGACGGCCGCTGGCGCAGGGGCGGCAGCAGCTGTGCGAGCGGCGGCTTCGCGTTGCGCGGTGGCGGCGGCTTCACGTTGCGCAGCGGCAGTCCGTTCGGCTTCCGCGGCGCGCGCGGTTTCCTGCTGCTGTTGCGCCGCCAGCGCTTCGGCGGCGACACGCTGCTGCTCGGCCTGCTGCGCCAGTCGCTGGGCTTCAACCACCTTGGTTTCGGCGTCAGTGACGGCCTTGGTCTTGTCCGTTTCCGCGCGCGGTTACCGCCAGCTGTGCGGTAGCGATGGCCTGCTTCAATCGCGGCAATGCCGGTGCCTTCGGGTCGGCTTTCTCCATCAGCGCGGAAAGACGCTGCGCCTCGACGAAATCCTCGCGACCGATGCTCTGTTCGGTGGCGATGAGCGTATACGGCATCAGGTCGGTCAATGCGCTGGCCACGGCCGGGTCACTGGGCAACTTGTCACGCAGCGCCAGGTAGTACTCCATGGCGTTGTTGCCACCGGGAGCATAGATGCGGTTCTCGCTCAACGCCTGGGTGGCCGCTGCGCGCAGCTGATCGGCACCCATGGCCTGCACTTGCGCGGAAACCGCGGGTGCGGGTGGCCCGGCAACCGGCGCAACGGGTGCATCGGTGGTCGCTTCGGTACCGGCTTGCTCGTTTTTGGAACAGGCCGCCAGCACGACCATCAAGGACATGGCGATCCAGCGCGACTTCTTTGAAATCGTGGCAACAGACATTCGTTATTACTCCCCAGGAAAAACCAGATGGACAACCCCTGACCAGCCAAGCATGAAGCATGCCAGCACGTTTGTCGGCTTCCGCAGGGCTATTTGCCGATG
>JBDTZK010000004.1:0-15513 GCA_040005195.1 Pseudoxanthomonas sp. | reverse complement strand
GGAAGTATTGTCATGTGCCCAAATTGCGATTTGTGCAAGTTTTTAAAACTCTCGAACAGCTGCTATTATTCAAAGGTTTGTGCTCTATACAGGTTGTCTCTCAATTCCGTACCATCCTCCGTTATCACAGCCATATATTTGCAGATATATGGCCCGACATGACTATCGAAGAATTCTGGACCCAAGCATTTCTAGCAGCGTTAGCAAGGGTTCCGGCAGAGGATGCAAAGAAGCAGGCAGACATCGCTACGAAGTTGTGCATTGAACGTTGGCAGCCACAAATCCGGCGGTGGCATTCAGAGTTCGCCATGCAGTGGCGGAATACAAGCATTCACCACATGCCCCCTACGGACTTCGGCAAAGATGTGGGGAAGCCTTTGAAGCAATCAAAGTGGCGCTTGATCTGCGACGTATTCAGAAAGCGCGTCGCCAGCTTTCTTTAAAGAGTCTTTCATCATCAAGATATTTCCCTTATCGGGCTGAACTATCCAATAGCGTGCATCCGGCTGCTGAGAAGCCCCTGCAGGACCACTTAATATCCAAGAAAGTGCGAACGCAACGATGATAGGACTTGCTGAGGCCGCGGGCCGTGGTGAGAATGAGTTCTCGGACGGCCAAGAGAACTTAGCAATCCCATCCATCCAATGTGAACCAGCGTTCCAAACCGGATCTCTTAGCGCTTCTTTCAAAGCAGCTAGGCTGGCTGATCTAGCTTTGATTGGGGTCGGATTGTTGCGATCGAAATACCAGAAATCACTTACGGGTGCATCGGGATCACGCGAAATGTAGATCAACTGCACGATGGCCATGGCAAACCTTCCTTGCGTCTAGTTTCATTTGTTCTGAGCCAAGGATTGTAATTTACTCTGCACCCCTGGGTTTAGCCTCATGGGTGCAGAGCGTCCTTATCGACTAGTGCCTCGCCAAATTGATCAGCCTCATACTTCGCCAACACTACGGGTGGCTTGAACTTGGCCAGTGCCTCAATACGATCAGGCAGAGATTTCACATCTGCGATGTGGATGTAATGCGTTTCCAGCACAGGCACTTCTTGCTTCCTGGCGTGCCCCGTAATGAGTGCAATCGTAGTGGTCGGAACGAAAGCTTCGGCCAAGGCGGTCGATAGCGTGTGGCGGAAGGCGTGGAACGCCACGCCCTTCTCGATCTCAAACCCTTTCACATAGGCGGCGAACTGGCGGGAGAGCTGTCTGCCGTAGCCCGCGCCATTGGGCTTTCCTTCCCGGTTCGTGCCTGCCGGCAGATGTGGGAACAAGCGCGGGTGCCCCGTTTTGCGCATGTCTTCGACGAATTCGAGAAAACCGGCATCAAGCAAGGGCTGGGCCAGCGGCACAAACCGAATGGATGATTTCGTTTTGATCTTCTGGGAGCGGGCATTTTTCCAGAAGAACACACCCCAGACGCCGTTCACTTGCCGCACGTCGGCCACATACAGCTGCGCGACTTCATTGACCCGCGCGCCGGTGTATAGGCCAATCATTGGCCCCCAAAAGCGATGCGGCGATGATTTTGCCCACGGCAGAAAGCGCAGCGGGTCAAAAATCTGCCCCAGCTCAAACTCGGTGAAAGGTCGACCCGTTTCCAGATCGGTCGAGGTGTCGATCTCTGGCCCCGTTCCTTTGAGCGGGCTTTTGACGATCAGGTCCGCATCGATCAGCCCAGTGAAGAAAACACTCAGCCGCTGCCGATGCTTGTTCATCGTATGCCGCGAAGGCATGGGCACGTCTTCCTTTCGGCCCCTCTCGATGATCTCGGCCACCGAGAGACCTTTGTAGCGTGGCATCACGCTGGCATTGGAGGGCCACCAGCGCACGGCTTCCCAGAATTTGCGGATCTGCGGGGTCTTGATCTGATCTACCGGCACGTCACCCACGATGCCCAGAAGAAGCCGCAGGCTGTGCTTGCTCTCGGTAATCGTGTCGGTGGCCAAGCGGCGGCCTTCCAGATCTGCGATATGCCCTTTGATCTCGTCTGACAGCAGCGGGGCCTTGCTGGCGGGCGCAGCTTGGGGCTGGGGCATCGGGACAGAAGAGGCGGGCATCCCCTGGATGCCAGCGGCGGCCTGCAAGGTCTTGATGAAGTCCAGGGTGTCTTCGGAGCCTGAGGTGGATACGGTTCCAAAGTCGACGCCCCCGACCTTTACCCCGGTCGCGGTCCAGTCTCGTTGCGAGCCGCTGTCAGCCGCCCGCTGGGCGCTTTCCAGCACTTTCTTGATGTCGACCATCCCGGCCCCCCGTCGCATGGCTGCGAACGCCTCGGAGAGTGCCACACCCAGGAACGAGGCGACCAGTCGTGCGTGGTCGCCCTGGCGGTGGCCGAGTGCTCGAAGGATGAAGCGGGAACCTACGACATCACGCAGGTCATCAGGCACCAGGAAGCGGACATACACCCCGCTCGGGCGCGTTAAAAAATACGGCTTTGGCATGAAAACGATACCTAAATCGATACCTCGGTGGAGGGATCGTTTCGGGATCAATCTTCAATAATCGCTTCAAATTCAGTGCTTTACGCACTTTCTGCCAAGCGTGGAGCGGGTGAAGGGAATCGAACCCTCGTCAGTAGCTTGGGAAGCTACAGCTCTACCATTGAGCTACACCCGCCAGGTGCAGCGAGTTTATGCCGCCTCTTTATCACCACGCAATCGGCGCCGGAGACGGCGCCGATTGCGAGCAAGGGCAACTTACTCAGAAACCGCCGCTGAGTGTGACGAATCCGGTGGCGTTGGTGCCCCCTTTCTGCCCGACAGTAGTCATTACGCCAACGTCGGCGGACAGTCCAAAGATCCTGCTGCGTGCGCCCAGGGTCAACGTTCCATAGTCGCGATCCATGTTCAGGCCCGGGACCGCATACGGCATGACGCCCGGCATCGACTGCAACTGGGCGAGGGCCTGGCCTGCCTGGCTTTCGAACTCGCGGTCGTAGGTCACGCGGGTGTAAGGCTGCAGATGGTCGTTGATTGCGTAACTTGCCTGCCAGCCCGCGCTGCCAATCAGGGAGTCGTAATCCTCGTCCGCATAGGTCAGCGCGGTGGAGCTGACATTGCTTTCCGAATAGCCATCGCGACTGATGCGCTGGGACAGCACGCTCGCCACCGGGCCATGCCGCAGCTTGCCCTGGCCGAATTCGTAACCCGCATTCAAGCCAACGCTCAGGTTGCTGCCGTCGGGGGAACCACTGTGGGTACGCGTGGCCGGTCCAAGCTGCACGGTGCGATCCACATCGTAGGAAATCCAGGTGTAACTGATCTGCGCATTGACCCAGGCCTGGTCGCCATACCAGCCCGCGAAGCCGCCCAGCGTCGCATCCGATTCATCGAAGCTGCCGCCGCGGCTGCCGAAGTCGAAACTGTTGCGGCCGAAACCGCCAAAGGCGCCATAGACCATCGAGCCACGCGACCAGTCGATGCCCAGCGTGCCGGCCGGACCGATGCCGTCGTAGCGATGGCCGTGGTCATAGCGCAATGAATCACCGCGCAGATCGCCCCACCAGCGCATGCCATCGACTTCGGGCTTGCCATCCACGTGCAGACCAACACGGTCAGCACGGGCGCGGCCGATCACCGATGCGCTGTAAGGCAGCAGTGCAATCTGGCGAGGCGCCTCAAGGATGGAAACCGCGTACTGGCCGATGATGCGATGCGCACCCGTGCTGGGATGCACACCATCGGCAAAGGCATAGGTCTCGGCCGCAGAAGGGGTCGCATAGTTCGCCGGACTGCACAGCAGCGACGACAACGCGCCACAGGCTGGACTGGTGACGTTGCTGAAACCATAAGTCGATGGCGATGCGGAGATTTCGCCGATCAGGCTGAACACATCCATCGGAATTACGCGCAAACCGGCGCTGGTCAAGCCGCCGAACAAGGCCGCGTTATAGGCCGCGGACAACTGGGTGCCCGCTGCGGATCCGGCAGCGCCCTGCGCCAGGAACTGCGGGGTCTTGCCTAGGTCCGGAATATTGGGGACCAGTACGTACTGCGCACCGGCCTGCTGCAATCCACCGATCACGCCAATCTGCGAGGTCACTGCGCCGCCGATGGTGGTTTGCGCCGGGGCACCCGCTGCAACGGCAAAGAGATCGTTGGCGCCCGCCCAGACGGTGTAAAGCGCATTTGGATCGGCGCGGCCTCCATTGCTTCCCAGGTAGCTGCTGAGCTGGGCGGTGACCGATGGAATAGGACCCAGCGCACCACTGGTATTGATTCCGCTCCGTGCCCCGCCCACCGCATAGTTGTGGCCGCCCTGGTTGTCGCTGACGGCATCGGTGCCGTCGTCCTCGGCCATGAATTCCGCCCAGACCAGGCCTGGATTGGTGGTGAAGCGGCCCAGCACGGCCGCCGACGGGCCGGCGGCCTGGACCAGTGCAGGCCGGAAATGACCGGAGTCGGTCAGGCTGTCGCCGAAAAAGACCGTGTCCGAGTAGCCCGACTGGGCAAAAGCAGGCGCTGCAGCCAGCGCCATGGCCACACAAAGCAGGGAACGGACAGGCGATTTGGAAAATTTCATGGAAACTCCAGTGAAGTAAGGAAAGGCTTGCGAAAAGCGCGCCGAATTCGGCCGTACGGCGGCGCATGGCGCGCCATCCTTCCACCAAGCACTCAAGTCCACACGCTGCGCTGCGGCATAAGACTGCCTCCCAGCCTGCGGGGATGCAGATGCCCCCCAGCTCGGGCGACAATGCGCGGATGCACATACAGCTCAATGGCCAGGCGCGCCAGATCGAAACCGACAGCACCCTTGCCACCCTGCTTCAAGCCGAGGGCTTGGCCGAAAGACGCATCGCGGTTGAAGTGAATGGCGAGATCATCCCGCGTGGCCTGCATGCCGCGCGAATCCTGCAACAGGATGACCAGGTGGAAATCGTCCACGCGCTGGGCGGCGGCTGAGCGCTGCGGACACCAGGCCACCGATTGGTCGCGCACTTGGGCGATAATTGCGGCATGAACTCCACACCTCTCCAAGACCCGCTCGTCATCGCGGGCAAGACCTATACCTCGCGCCTGCTCACCGGTACCGGCAAGTTCAAGGATTTCGACGAAACCCGCCGCGCCACCGACGCCGCCGGGGCGCAGATCGTCACCGTCGCGATCCGCCGCACCAACCTGGGCCAGTCGCCGAATGAGCCCAACCTGCTCGACGTATTGCCGCCGCATCTCTACACATTGCTGCCCAACACCGCCGGTTGCTACAACGCCGAAGATGCCGTGCGTACCTGCCGGCTGGCGCGTGAACTGCTGGATGGCCACACGCTGGTGAAGCTGGAAGTGCTGGGCGACCCGCGCACCTTGTTTCCCGATGTGATCGGCACGCTGAAGGCGGCAGAACAACTGGTCGCCGATGGTTTCCAGGTGATGGTCTACACCAGCGACGATCCGATCCTGGCCAAACGCCTGGAGGAAATCGGTTGCGTCGCGGTGATGCCGCTGGCGGCACCGATCGGCTCGGGACTCGGCATCCAGAACAAGTACAACCTGCTGGAAATCATCGAAAACGCGAAAGTACCGGTGCTGGTGGATGCCGGTGTCGGCACCGCTTCGGATGCCGCCATTGCCATGGAACTGGGTTGTGACGGCGTACTGATGAACACCGCAATCGCCGGCGCGCGCGACCCGATCCTGATGGCCAGCGCGATGAAGAAAGCCGTCGAGGCCGGGCGTGAGGCGTTCCTGGCAGGTCGTATCCCGCGCAAGCGCTATGCCAGCGCGTCTTCACCGGTTGATGGATTGATCGGCTGAAATGACCGGCGCGGCGCCCCACCCCCCCAAGCCCTATACGGCCACCACCGGCCATCGTGAGATACGCAGCTTCGTGTTGCGCCAGGGCCGCTTCACTCCCGCACAGCAACGCGCATTCGACGAGCTTTGGCCGCGGTTCGGGCTGGACTACACGGGAACCCTGCGTGACTACGACGAAACCTTTGGCCGCAACGCGCCACGCGTGCTCGAGATCGGTTTCGGCAATGGCGATGCGCTGCGTTTCGCCGCCGCGCAGGACCCACAGCGCGATTACGTCGGCATCGAAGTACACGCGCCGGGCGTAGGCCGCTTGTTGAACGCGCTGGAAACGGATAACGCGTCACACGTGCGTCTGTATCACCACGATGCCGTTGAAGTGCTTCGCAATGAAGTGGCCGAAGGTTCACTCGACGAAATCCGTATCTATTTCCCAGACCCGTGGCACAAGAAGCGCCACAACAAGCGTCGCCTGGTGCAACCGGAGTTCGCCGCCCTGCTGACATCACGATTGCGCGTGGGTGGACGCTTGCACGCGGCCACCGACTGGCAGGACTATGCCGAGCAGATGTGGGAGGTGCTGGATGCAACACCGGGGCTCGAGAATCGTGCGGGACCGCGCGGGCACGTGCCACGCCCCGACTGGCGTCCGCAGACCCATTTCGAGACCCGCGGCCAGAAGCTGGGCCATGGGGTGTGGGATCTTGTGTACGACCGCCGTTGACATGAACACCCACCAGGACCGCAGCGCGTAATGGATACCGCCCTGACGCTGACCAATGACATGAAGCTCGTCCTCGGGCTGGTTGGCTTCACTATGGCGATGTTCCTGTTCGAACGCATCCGCGCCGATGTCGTTGCACTGATCGTCCTGGTCGTACTTGGCCTGAGTGGACTTGTCGCACCCGAGGAACTGTTCGGCGGCTTCTCCGGCAACGCGGTCATGAGCATCATCGCCACGACCATTCTTGGCGCAGGCCTTGACCGCACTGGCGCATTGAATCGACTCGCTTCGTGGCTGTTGCGTCGCGGCCATGGCATTGAGCAGCGGCTGCTGCTGATGACTACCGGTATCGCCGCGCTCAATTCTTCCTTCATGCAGAATCCCTCGGTGATGGCGCTGTATCTGCCTGTCGCCTCGCGCCTGTCGTCACGTACTGGTCTTTCGCTGCAGCGACTGCTGCTTCCCATCGCCGCGGCCATCGTCATGGGTGGCGCACTGACCATGGTCGGCAATTCACCGCTGATCCTGCTCAACGACCTGCTGATTTCCGCCAACAACAACCTGCCCTCGGGCATGGCCACGATTGAACCGTTGCGCATGTTCGCGCCTATGCCGGTGGGCATCGCGCTGATTGCGGCGTCGCTGCTGTATTTCCGTTTCTTCGGCGACAGGAAGCTCACGGAAGAAACCGAAACCAGCGTGGCGCCTGCCCGTACCGAGAGCTATTTCGCCAGTACCTATGGCATCGAAGGCGACGTATTCGAACTTGTCGTCACTGCCGAGAGCCCGCTGGTGGGAATGTCCCTGGGTGAAGTGGAAAACCTGCATGACGCGCCGTTGATGCTGGCGCTGCAGACCGGCAACGACACGCGGCTTTCGCCCTCGGCTGACATGCGCATCTGGGTGGGCAGCGTGTTTGGCGTGATGGGCGCACGTAGCCAGGTAGAGGATTTTTCGCAAAATCAATTCCTGCGACTGTCCTCACGCCTTCGGCATTTCGGTGACCTGTTCAATCCCAGCCGCGCGGGCATTTCCGAAGCGGTGATCCCACCCACTTCGAAGTACATTGGCAAGACTGCCGGCGAACTGCGCTTGCGCAAGCAATCGGGCATCAGCCTGCTGGCGATCAATCGCGACAAGAAAGTCATGCGCGAGGACGTGCGCAAGATCGCCCTGCGCGCAGGCGACATGCTGGTATTCCACAGCATCTGGCAAGACCTGGCAGTGGCCGCCGACAGTCGTGACTTCGTGGTGGTGACCGATTATCCGAAAGGTGAGCAGCGTCCGCACAAGTTCAAGATCGCGATGGCCATCTTCGCCATCACCATTCTCATCGCGCTCACCTCGAAACTGCCGGTGTCGCTGATCCTGATGACCGGTGTCGCAGGCATGCTGGTGACTGGCGTGTTGCGCATGGACGAGGCTTACGCATCGATCAACTGGAAGACGGTGTTCCTGATGGCCGGCCTGATTCCGCTGGGATGGGCCATGGACAGCAGTGGCACCGCAGCGTGGGTTGCGGGGCATACGGTCGAGCGCCTGCCCGAAGGCATCCCGATCTGGTTGCTGGAACTTGCAATTGCTTTACTGACCACTGCGTTCTCGCTGGCCATCAGCCATGTGGGTGCGACCATCGTGATGGTGCCGCTGGCCATCAATCTGGCGCTGGCGGCCGGGGGAAATCCCACCGCGTTCGCATTGATCGTGGCGCTGTCTGCGTCCAACAACCTGATGACGGCCTCCAACCCGATCATCTCCATGATTACCGGGCCGGCCAACTACACCAGCAGACAATTATTGCGCGTGGGTGGTCCGCTTTCGTTGATCTATACCTGCGTGGTGGTGGTGGTCATCAACCTGATGTTCTGGTGGACTTCGCGCTGAACCGGAATCGATGATGACCCTTGCCTTGAAACACATCCCCGGAACCTACGCAATCTGCCGCTTCGCGGCCGGCACGCCCATGCCGCACTGGTTTCACCCGGGTGGTTTCTCGTCGGCATCATGGAGCGATAACGAGCTGTCGATTGTCTGTGACGAGTCCCAGGTGCCGGACGACGTGCAATGCGATCGTGGCTGGCAATGCCTGATGTTGCAGGGCCCCTTCGCATTCGACGAGACCGGCATCCTGCTGCAGGTGTTGCAGCCTCTGGCTGCCGCCAGCATCGGCATCTTCGCCGTCTCCACCTTTGACACTGACTACGTGCTGGTCAAGGAACACCATTTCGAGGCAGCGATGCACGCACTGACCGAAAGCGGACTGATCCTGCACGACTGATTCGGAACGGCATCGCCACGCTGCAGCGTCTGGCCGTCTGGCTGCGCTTTTCTCCGCAACAGGGAAGGACCGTCCACGGAGCCCGACTCCACAGCCAATCTCAGCCGCTCAGTACGACCTGCCCATCGCGCACTTCAACGGCTACCGCACGCAACGAATCACCACGGCACGGACCGGCGATACAGGCGCCTTCCTGTAGTTCAAACGAAGCACCATGCGCGGCGCAGACCAGATGGCCTTCTTTGCTCTTGAGGAACTTGCCCGGCGCCCAATCAAGCCGTCTGCCGGCATGAGGACACACGTTCAGCCACGCGCGCACGCTTGCACCATTGCGGTGAACGATCAGCGATTCCGCATCACCGTCGATCAACGCTTCGGCTTCGGCAAATCCGCCATCTTCAATTGAATCCAGGGTGATCAACTGCATGGCATTTAACGAAGTTCTCACACTGTCATGTGGCGGTCATCCGATACTGCTGCACCGGCCTAGTCCGCATTCTGTCACGACCGCATACGATGTTCGCCAAAAATTTCCACTTCGACAGCTCCCGCCTGCGCTCGGCTTTCGCGCCGCGTAAGCCACGCCATCCCTTGTTGCGACTGGCTTTCGGGTTGGTGGGGTTGGCCGTGTTGTGCCTGCTGGTGTTCTTCAGCGTATTCGTCGGCGCCGCGATGATCGTGGCAGGCCTGGCCTGGAAACTGCTTCGCCAGCGCGGCAAGCCCATGGCCGCCGTGCGCGCCAACGTAGTGGAAGGCGAGTATCGCGTGGTTCGTAAACAGGCAATGCCGCTTTCGCATTGAAGTCGCAATACCTGTCTTGAATGACAGCGGTGCGTTTAGACTTGCGCGTCTACAGAACACATATGACGCGACGATGGCAGATTTGATCCCCACCCCTGCGCAAGCGCGCATCCCGGTCCGTGGCGGCGGTACGTTTCCGGTGCGGCGCATCTATTGCGTGGGTCGCAACTTTGCAGATCATGCGCGTGAGATGGGCGCAACCGCGCCGGCGTCCAAAGCAGAACGCGGCCAGCCAGTTTTTTTCCTGAAGCCTGCCGATGCGGTGGTCATCAACGGCGCGGACGTGCCCTACCCCAGCGGCACGCAGGATCTGCACTACGAAGTCGAACTGGTAGTGGCGCTTGGCAGTGATGCGCCGGCCGGCGAATTGCCCACTGGACAAGCGGCAGGATTGATATTTGCCTATGGCGTAGGCCTGGACCTGACCCGTCGCGACCTGCAGGGCGCAGCGAAGGCAAAAGGGTTGCCGTGGGATATCAGCAAGGGCTTCGATCATTCGGCGCCGGTCAGTGAACTGGTGCCGGCAGCCCAGGTTGCCGACCTTGAAACGTTGACGCTCACGTTGCAGGTGAATGGCCAGGTGCGCCAGCAAGGTCATCTGCATGATCTGATCTGGGATGTGCCCGATATCCTTCATGAATTATCGAAGCTGTTTGCGTTGAAGGCAGGCGATCTGGTGTTCATGGGCACGCCCGCCGGTGTCGGGCCGCTGGCAGTCGGCGACACGTTCATTGCCGCGCTGGATGGAGTGGCCGAACTTCACGGGCTGATCACACCGACGTGAGCTACGCCGACGTGAGCCGCGCCGCGTTATAGTTCCGTCCGGACAGGCGTGTCGGCGCCTGCAACAAGGAGAACGGCATGGGCATGATCAGCGAATTCAAGGCATTCATTTCCCGCGGCAATGTCGTGGACCTGGCGACCGCCGTTGTCATCGGCGCAGCATTCGGCAAGATCGTTACGTCATTGGTCGATGGCATCGTGATGCCGGTAATCGGTTTCCTCACCGGCGGTGCCAGCGTCAGCGATTGGAAGTACGTACTCAGCCCTGCATCGGTCGACGCTGCGGGCAAGGAAGTGGCCGAAGTGGCGATCCGCTACGGTTCCTTTATCCAGACGCTGATCGACTTCCTGTTGATCGCGCTGGTGATCTTCCTCGTACTAAAGGCCTACAACCGTGTACGCAAGCCGGTGGAAGCGGCACCGGCAGCTACCCCGGAAGACGTACTGTTGCTGCGCGAGATCCGCGATTCGCTGAAGAAGTAAGCCACGCGATCCGCTCCACTGCGCCATCAAGCCGCGGGCTGCTAAGCTCGCGGCTTCCTACTTTCCGGAATTCGCCATGCGTCTGCTGCCTTTGTTGCTTGCACTTTCAGTGTCTTCGAGCCTGTTCGCTGCTGAGCGCGACACGCGCATTTCCGATGCGGCACTGGCCACCGCGGCGCAGTTGCGCGAACAGGCGCTGGCCGACAGCACAGGCTGGAACATGGTTGAATCACTGACCACTGAAGTCGGGCCGCGAATGGCGGGGAGCGAGGCCGATGCGCGCGCGGTTGCCTGGGCGCAGGCAAAATTCAAGGCGCTGGGTTTCGACAAGGTATGGACCGAGCCGGTGACTTTTCCCAAATGGGAACGCCGCAGCGAGAAGGCGGCTGTGCTCGGCAGCAATGCCCAGCCGCTGACCATTACCGCATTGGGTGGCAGCCCGGGCGGAAACGTGGAAGCCCAGGTCGTGCGTTTTGCCAACCTGGCCGCACTGGAAGCTGCGCCTGATGCTTCGCTGGCGGGCAAGATCGCCTTCGTCGATTACCAGATGCAGTCTGCACGCGATGGCAGCGACTACCGCAATGGCGGCGCGATCCGCTCCAAGGGACCTTCCGCCGCCATCCGCAAGGGCGCCATCGGCTTCCTGATGCGCTCGGCCGGCACCGACCACCATCGCGTCGCACACACCGGCATTACCCGTTTCGATGAAGGGCTGACGCCGGTTCCCTCTGCCTCGCTTACGGTTCCCGATGCAAACCAGCTCGCGCGCCTGACGGCGCTGGGCCCGGTGAGCGTGCAACTTGCCCTTGATTGCGGATGGAGCGGTGAAGCAACGTCGTACAACGTGATCGGAGAAATCACCGGGCGTGAAATACCGCAAGAAGTCGTGCTGATCGGCGGCCACCTGGATTCGTGGGACCTGGGTACCGGTGCGATCGACGACGGTGCGGGTGTTGCCATCACCATGGCCGCCGGGCACCTGATTGGCCAGCTCAAAAAAGCCCCAAAGCGCAGCATCCGCGTGGTGGCATTCGCCAACGAAGAACAAGGCCTGTATGGCGGCAAGGCGTATGCGGAGAAATACGCCGCAAAGGTGTCATCGCATCAGCTGGGCGCAGAAAGCGACTTCGGCGCAGGCCGCATCTATGCCTTCAATACCGGTGCGCCAGCGCATGCAAAGGCCGCCACGGCGCAGATCGCCGAAGCCTTGAAACCGCTGGGCATCGAGTACGCGCCGGACAAGGGCGGCCCTGGCCCGGACATTGGTCCGATTGCGGCTAAAGGCGCTACCTGGGCCTGGCTGGCACAGGATGGAAGCGACTATTTCGACCTGCACCACAATGCAGATGACACGCTGGACAAGATCGACCCGAAGGCGCTGGCGCAGAACGTGGCGGCTTATACGGTGTTCGCGTATCTGGCAGCGGAAGCCGATGGGAATTTTGGTAGTGCTGTAATGCCGGCTGCACCTGCACCTGCACCTGCACCTGCAAAATAATTCTTCACCAACCCCATCGTCATCCCAGCGAACGCTGGAAGTGCTCCATAACAGCCGAATGGCTGGTCATCCATCTTGATCTTGATTCTGCCCTTGGTCTCGATTTTACTCGGTACGGCCTGAGAGCAAAGTCAAAATGGATCCCAGCGTTCGCTGGGATGACAATGCTCTGGTTTGTTTCGGGGGCGGCCTTGAAGCAGCCGAGCAAGCTCGGCTACAAGATCAAAGAGTCAAAGAGTCAACGTCGCCATTGCGCCAGAAACACCGCAGTGGCAGCCGCGACATTCAGGCTTTCCACCGCACCGGTGCCAGGGATGGACAGCTTCAGGTCGCAGGCAGCGGCCAGCGATTCCTCCATGCCCTCGCCTTCGGCGCCCATCACGTAGACCAGCCGCTCAGGCAATGTCGTGGAAAACAGATCCTGTCCGCCACGCACGACGGTAGCGGCCAGGGTGAATCCGGCACTGCGGAGCCCGGCGAGCGCATCCTCGCGATCAGACATGCGCACCAGCGGCACCATTTCCGCACCGCCTTCGGCGACACGCGCGGCGGCGCCGGAAATGGCCAGCGTGGAGTCCTGCGACTGCAGGATCGCGGCGACGCCGAAGTGTGCGGCCGAGCGCAGGATGGCACCGAAGTTATGCGGGTTGCCCACACCATCCAGCCACAAAGCCATGACAGGTCCGGCAGGTAGCGATTCCAGCCAGGATGACAAGCTCTGCGGCTCTGTCCGCAAGACGTCGGCCACGATGCCTTCGTGATGCGAGCTGGCCGCCAGCTTGCCCAGATCCGCTTCTTCCACCACGCGGTAACCGATACGGTTTTCCACGCACCAGCCCAGCAAGGGCTGCAATTGCGCAATGCGCGCCTGTGTCAGGTAAAGCTTGCGGATGGCTTCAGGGCGATGGGCAAATACGGCCTGCACCGCATTGACCCCATACAAGCGTATTTCGCGTGATCCCGCCGCAGCACGCTCGTCGCGCGGCGGCGGCGACCGTGACTGCTCGTTCCGCGAACGAGGGGGCCGCTGCCTATCCGAAGCGTTTTCCGGTGGCCGCGGCGGCCAGTTGTCCCAGGGATTGTTCACGTCAGTCCTGCTTTTTGTTCCAGAAATCCGCGTTGCGGATCCCAAGTGCTTCGGGATCGAAGGTCGGGTCCACTCCTGCCTTCTTCTGCCTTTCGTAGTCGCGCAACGACAGCAGGGCTGGCTTCTGCAGGATCAGGATGGCGATGATGTTGAGCCACGCCATCATCCCCACGCCAATGTCGCCCAGCGTCCAGGCCAGTGCCGCGCTCTTGATGCAGCCGTAGGTAACAGCCGCCATGATGCCGATGCGCAGCAGCAAGGTCATCCACGGGCGATGCTTCTTGCGGTTGAGGTAGGCGATATTGGTTTCGGCCATGTAGTAATAGGCCACGATGGTGGTGAAGGCGAAGAACAGCAGCGCCAGTGCCACGAAACCACGGCCCCAGCCGGGCAGCATGGATTCCACCGCCGCCTGCGCAAAGCCGGGGCCTACTTCCATGCCCGGCAGCGCGTTGACGATCATCGAGCCATCCGGGTGGATGACGTTGTACATGCCGGTGGACAGGATCATGAAGGCCGTGGCCGAACAGACCAGCAGGGTGTCGATATAGATGGAGAACGCCTGCACGTAGCCTTGTTTCGCCGGGTGCGATACCTCGGCGGCGGCGGCGGCATGTGGTCCGGTGCCCTGGCCCGCCTCGTTGGAGTACACGCCACGCTTGACCCCCCACTGCACGGCCAGGCCAAGCACCGCGCCAAAGCCTGCCTCCAGGCCGAAGGCGCTCCTGATGATCAGCATGAAGACTTCGGGTACCTGCTGGATGTTGATGAACACGATCACCAGCGCCACCAGGATGTAGGCCAGCGCCATGAACGGCACCACGATTTCCGCGAAGCGCGCGATGCGCTTCACGCCACCAAAAATGATGAAGCCCAGTACCACCACGACCATGGCCGCGGTCACCGAGGGCGCTAAGCCCCATGCGTTGTTGAGGCCTGCGGCAATGCTGTTGGCCTGTACACCCGGCAGCAGCAGACCGGTGGCAATCACGGTGACGACTGCAAACAGCCATGCATACCACTTCTGACCCATGGCCTTTTCGATGTAGTAAGCCGGGCCACCCCGATACTGGCCCTTCTCGTCTTTTTCCTTGTAGATCTGCGCCAGCGTCGACTCCACGTAGGCAGTGGAGGCACCCAGGAAAGCGACCATCCACATCCAGAAGATGGCACCCGGCCCGCCGAAGGCGATGGCCGTGGCCACGCCGGCGATGTTGCCGGTCCCCACGCGCCCCGACAGCGACATGGCCAATGCCTGGAAGGACGACACGCCTGCGGCGGAGGATTGACCCGTGAACATCAAGCGGATCATTTCCTTGAAACCCCGTATCTGCATGAAGCGCGTGCGCAGCGAGAAGTAAAGTCCGGCGCCCAGACACAGATAGATCAGAGCGGGGCTCCAGATAATGTTGTTCAGCGCATTGATCAGCTGTTCCACTGTCGCGTGCTCCGTCGGGATTGGGGAGGGGGCCGCAGCAAGCACTGCAGTGACCTGATTGTCCACGATTGCACGGCTGCTGCGCGAGTCCGGTGCAAGGAGGGCAGAATCAGCCCGTCGATGGCACCACGCGGGCGAACAAACGCAGATCATGCTGCACGCCATGCTTGACTACCGCCGCGCGTTGCACACCTTCCTCTTCGAAGCCGTTCTTCTGCAGCACGCGCGCAGAGCCCGTGTTGAAATCCAGCACGGTGGCCTGAAGACGGAACAGCCGCAGTTCGTCCATTACCCATGGGGTGAAGACACCGACGATGCGCGTCATCAGGCCCTGCCCCCAATGCGCGCGACCCAGCCAGTAACCCATCTCGGCGGCTCGGGCACGTTCGCCGGTGCCGGCTCGCGCACCTATGCCGCCGCAAGCTTCGCCGTTCCTCTCGATGGCAAACACCGGATCGTCCAGGTCGACCACGCCTCCGGACAGGAATTTTTCGCCGTCGGCTGCAGTGTAGGGAAACGGAAAACGGTCGCTGACCCCACGCGAGACCTGTTCGTCGTTCGCGTGGCGGACGAGCGATTCCATATCGTCCGCGCGCCAACGGCGCAACACGAAGCCCTCGCCCTGCAGCCGGTCAGCCATGTCCGCCGACCGAAGGCGTTTCAGCCTCCAGT
>JBDTZK010000215.1:0-4574 GCA_040005195.1 Pseudoxanthomonas sp. | reverse complement strand
CGCAACAAGCCAAAGCAGCGGGGCAAGCCCCGCTCTAAGTCGTGGATCGCGGCGGCAAAACGCATCCATCACTCCATGCCTCCGGTTTAGCGCTTGCGCGGAACAAGGCCTGCCGCAAAGAGAAACACCGACATGTCCAAAGCACCACTGACCGATACCCATCCCACAGAAGCCCGCATGCTGGAGATGGTGTTCCCCGACCATACCAATCACCTGGGCACACTGTTCGGTGGCCAGGCGCTGGCGTGGATGGACAAGGCCGCCTTCATTGCCGCGTCGCGTTATTCGCGGCACAGCGTGGTGACCGCGCGTTCGGAGCAGGTGGATTTCCGCATGCCGGTGCGCCAGGGACAACTGGTGGAAGTCATCGCACGCGTGGCGTCGGTCGGTACCAGCTCCATGCAGGTCGACGTGGAACTGTTCGCCGAAGACCTGCTGGATGCGCGGCGCCAGCTGTGTACCACCGGGCGCTTCGTCATGATCGCGCTGGATGCAGAAGGCAGGCCCGCAGCGGTAGCCGCCATACAAGACCCGCCGCAGGAGCAATGCAAGTAGTGAACTTCATCGGGCAAAGCCCGTCGCAACTTGTTTCACTCCTGCAGCGGAATGCCTTTCTCAGCCCGTGGCGCGCATCTCCTTCGCTGCGGCCACCATTGCCGCCAATGCCGTGCGCGTCTCCGGCCAACCGCGCGTCTTCAGCCCGCAATCCGGGTTCACCCAGATCTGTTCCGGTGCCAGCACCAGGCGCGCCTTGCGCAACAGGTCGAGCATTTCCTGCGCATCGGGCACACGCGGCGAGTGGATGTCATAGACGCCCGGCCCTATCTCGTTGGGATAGCGGAATTTCACGAACGCATCCAGCAGCTCCATGCGCGAGCGCGAGGTCTCGATGGAGATCACATCCGCGTCCATCGCCGCCACCGCGTCAATGATGTCGTTGAATTCCGAATAGCACATGTGGGTGTGGATCTGGGTCACGTCAGCCACACCCGACGCGGTAATGCGGAAACATTCCACCGCCCAGTCCAGGTAGGCCTTCCAGTCGCGCCGACGCAAGGGCAGGCCTTCACGGATGGCGGGCTCGTCGATCTGGATCACGCCGATGCCTGCCGCCTCCAGGTCAGTGACTTCGTCGCGCAACGCCAGCGCGATCTGCCGGCAGGTACGCGCGCGTTCCTGGTCGTCACGCACGAACGACCATTGCAGCACCGTGACCGGCCCGGTCAGCATGCCCTTCATCGGCCGGCGGGTCAGTGACTGTGCGTATTGCGACCAGCGCACGGTCATGGGCGCGGGCCGTGCAACGTCGCCGTAGATGATCGGCGGCTTCACGCAGCGTGAGCCGTAGCTTTGCACCCAGCCCAGTTTGGTGAAGGCAAAGCCGTCGAGTTGTTCGCCGAAATATTCAACCATGTCGTTGCGCTCGAACTCGCCGTGCACCAGGACGTCCAGGCCAATCTCTTCCTGGAAGCGCACGCATTTCTGCGTCTCCGTCGCCAGGAACGCGTCGTAGTCGGCATCGGACAAGGTGCCGGATTTGTTGCGGGCACGGGCCTCGCGCACTTCATGTGTCTGCGGAAACGAACCGATGGTGGTGGTGGGATAGGCCGGCAGTTTCAACGCCGCGTCCTGCAGCAGTCGCCGCTGTGGATAGCCGGTGGCGCGGGCCGCGTCGCCCGGTTGCAGTGCGGACAGGCGCGCGGCGATTTCGGGCCGGTGCACGCGCGTGGAAGTACGACGTGATTCAAGACGGTCACGCGCAACGGCCAGTGCGGCCTCTGCGGTGGCGAGGCCTCTCAAGGCATCGGCCACGGTCTTCAGTTCCTCGATCTTCTGCCGCGCGAACGACAGCCACGAACGCAGGTCGGCGGGCAGTGACTTCTCGCTGGCCAGATCCACCGGAACATGCAACAGCGAGCACGAGGGCGCCAGCCACAGGCGATCAGCGCCCACGTGCCCTTGCGCATACTTGGCCAGGATCAGGGCATCGTCCAGATTGCTGCGCCAGACATTGCGGCCATCGATCAGGCCCAGGGAAAGTACGCGGTCTTGTGGCAATGCCTTGATCACCGCATCCAGTTGTTCCTTGCCGCGCACTAGGTCGATGTGCAGCCCGTCGACCGGCAATGACGAAGCCAGCGTCAGGTTGTCGCCCAGCTCGCCGAAATAGGTCGCCAGCAACAATTTGGGTCGTTCAACAGAGGCAAGCGCCGCATAGGCCTGTTGGTAGGCCGCATGGTCGTCCGCGTCCTGATCCAGTACCAGGCACGGTTCGTCGATCTGTACCCACTCGGCGCCTGCCTGCTTCAGGCGGCCCAGGAGTTCCGCATAAACCGGCACCAGGCGATCCAGCAACGCCAGACGATCACTGCCATCCACGCTCTTCGACAGCAGCAGGAAACTCACCGGCCCCAACAACACCGGACGCGTGTCGAAGCCCAATGCCTTGGCCTCGAGGAATTGGGCGACCGGTTTGTCGCCGCGCAGCGCGAAGACCTGGTCGGCCTGCAGTTCCGGCACCAGATAGTGATAGTTGGTATCGAACCACTTGGTCATCTCCAGCGCATGCAGGTCGACCCCTTCCTTCTGCGCGCCACGGGCCATGGCGAAGTAGCCGGCCAGCGGATCGGCATCAGCCAGCGCGCGATAGCGTTGCGGAATGGCGTCGAACAGGAAGGCCGTATCCAGTACATGGTCGTACAGCGAGAAGTCGTTGCTCGGAAGCACGTCAGCGCCGGCATCCTTCTGCAATTGCCAGTGGCGCTGGCGCAGATCACGCGCTTCTGATTCCAGCTGTACGGCGGAGTGGTCGCCGCGCCAGTAGGCTTCCAGGGCGCGTTTGAGTTCGCGTTTGGGGCCAATACGTGGAAAGCCCAGGTGGGTAACGATGGTCATGCAATGTGTCCTCATTGGATTGCGAATGAGGAACGAAGGAACCGCACGCCATCGGTTCCGCGAATACGGAGTGCACGGCATGCCAGCGACCTTCGCCCCCGCGGGCGAACCGGATTCACGCAAGCAGGCGCAAGAGGACACGGCCGCGGGCCACGCCACGGACGGATACTCCGGCCACCTCCCCTCGGAAGTTCCAGGTCATGCGCAACGACGGTCATGTCGTTGCGGCCGGGGCAGGTCTTCGGGCTCACGGACGGGCGCGTCGTTGAAGATGCGCTTGGCCTACTTCCCGCCGCTTCCCGGTCCGCCAGGACCAGTGCTGTTGACGAGGTTCGTTTCCAAATACCGCTGCGGGGCAGCGCCGGAATAGGACTCTTGCGAGATCCGCACCGGCTTCCCTTTTAATTCCATCGCTATATCAAGATACAGCGATGGAAACCTTGGCCCGCGCAAATTACGCCCACCACGGCGGTCCGTCAAGCGGGCAATGCTTCAGCTTGATCGCGGCGCGGGAAACCTATCCAATGCAGGGATGCCTTCATCACCCGCCCTTGATTCAATCAATCGACGTCATTTTCTGTCCGCCGCCGCGGCACTCGGTGCGTCGTGCCTGGTACCGACCGTCGCTCGCGCTGGCACCTGCGGGAAAGAACCTGGTCCGTGGATTCCTTCGGATGCCTTCCTCGCGCAGCTGCCGCGGATCATGCAGGCGTTCGCAGTGCCGGGTGTGGGCATTGCGGTGGTGGAAGATGGAAAAGTGGCGTGGAGTCGCGGCTTTGGCGTGACCCATGCCCTGACCCGCGCACCCGTGCATGCCGACACGATTTTCGAAGACGCCTCACTCAGCAAGCCGGTGTTCGCCTATCTGGTGATGCAGCTGGTCGATGGCGGTTTGATCGATCTGGATCGTCCGCTGGTGCAGTACCGGCGCCTGGATTACCTGGCCGATCATCCTTGGATTGAATTGATCACCGCGCGCGACGTGCTGCGCCATTCCACTGGATTGCCGAACTGGCGCAAGTCGCCGACCACTGAAAAACTGGTGCCGATGGTCAAACCAGGGTCACGTATCGACTATTCCGGCGAGGCCATTTTCTGGCTGCAGTTGGTGGTGGAAAAAATCACCGGCCAAAGCCTGGACGAATCAATGCAGGCGCATCTGTTTGGTCCCGCCGGGATGAAGAACAGCAGCTACACCTGGAGCCGGGACTTCGCGGCGCGTTCGGTGTACGGACACCGCGGCCACGACAAGCCCGGCACCGGCATGCCGCCACAGATGTTCCGAGAGCAATGGAGCATCGCCCAACAGGTGGCCGACCGCTGGGGCAAGCCGCTTTCGTCCTGGCAATACGAAGACGCCCAGCGTGCGTTGCCCGAAGTGATGGCGCTTGCGCCCGCCGGACTGGTGACCTGGCCGGGCGACATCCTGGCCAACGCCGCCGCAAGCCTGCGTACCAGCGTGCAGGATTACGCGACCTTCCTGACCCTGATGATGCAGGGCAGGGCACGTGCCCCATGGGAAATCACGGAAGCCACGCGGCTGGCCATGCTCACGCCGCAGATCAGGATCGCCGGCCGGTGGACCGAAAAAGGTCTGGGCTGGAACATGGAAGACACTTGCGATGGCCCGGTGTTCTACCACTCCGGCAGCAACGGCGACATCTTCAAGAACTTCGCCA
>JBDTZK010000214.1:0-4588 GCA_040005195.1 Pseudoxanthomonas sp. | reverse complement strand
AAGGCAAGTGCGGCGAAGGCAAGTGCGGCGGCAGCGTCTGACCGACGGCCCCTGATTCGATGATCACACCCTTGCCAGACGCCAGTGCGGGTCTGGGCCTGCGACGCGCCCTGCTGGGCGCGTTGCAGGCGTCACCGTCGGGCGCATTCGATTTCCTCGAGTGTGCCCCCGACAACTGGATTGGCATTGGCGGGCGCTACGGCGAAGCCTTGCAGGAACTGGCCTCGCGGCACACCCTCAGCTGCCATGGCCTGTCGCTTTCACTCGGTGGCGTGGCGCCACTGGACGACACCTTCCTGGCGCGCGTGCGAGGTTTCCTGGACCGCTTCAAGGTCACGCTGTACAGCGAGCACCTGAGTTACTGCACTGATGACGGCCATCTGTACGATTTGATGCCCCTCCCCTTCACCGACGAAGCAGTGCACCACGTTGCTGCGCGCATCCGCCGCGTGCAGGATGTACTGGGCCGCCGGATCGCCGTCGAAAACGTCTCGTATTACGCAGCGCCCTATCAGGCGATGGGCGAGGTGGATTTCATCAACGCGGTGCTGATGGAAGCCGATTGCGACCTGCTGCTGGACGTCAACAATATCTACGTGAATGCCATCAACCATGGCTACGACGCACATGAATTCCTCGCGCAGATGCCAACGGCCCGCATCGCCTCGTATCACGTCGCCGGCCATTACGATGAAGCGGAGGACCTGAAAGTGTATACCCACGGCGCCCCGGTCAAGGATGAGGTGTGGCGCCTGCTGGAAGAGGCCTACCGCGTGCACGGCGTGCGGCCGACACTGCTGGAACGCGACTTCAATTTCCCACCCATGCCCGTACTTTTTGCCGAAGTAGACCGCATCCGCGCATTGCAACGCGCCGCGGCCACGACACAGCAGGCGTGCTTGCATGCCTGACACGCTTCGCAGACAGCAATTCCAGCTGGCCGCCCATCTACGCGACCCGTCCGTCCACGCACCGCCACCGGGCCTGGAAGATCGACGGCTGTCGATTTATCGCGAACTGTTCTTCAACAATATCGAAGGGTTGCTCTCGGGCAATTTCCCGGTCATCCGCAAGACCCTGGGCGACGCAGCCTGGCGAACGCTGACCCGCACGTTCTACGCAGACCATCGCTGCCATACCCCTTTGTTTGCCGAGATCGGACGCGAGTTCATCCGTTTCCTGCAGGATCGGGCCAGCACTGGCAGTGGCGACCCCGGCTGGCTCGCGGAGATGGCCCATTACGAGTGGGTGGAGCTGGGCCTGCAAGTGGCCGACGACGAATTTCCCCCACACGATCCTGCGGGCGACCTGTTATCAGGCGTACCGGTACTGTCGCCGCTCGCCTGGCCACTGGCCTATGCCTGGCCGGTCCAGCACATCGGCCCCGACTTCCAGCCTGCCGCACCGGCCGACACACAGACCTTGCTGCTGGTCCGCCGCGATGCGCAGTTCGAGGTGCGTTTCGCGGAAATATCACCGCTGGTGTTCCGCCTGCTCGAGTTGTTGCGCGCCGGTGAGTCGAGCGGGAGGCAGGTATTGGAGCAACTGGCCACCGAAGCCGCTGCCGATGACCTACCCGCCTTTATCGAGCAGGGCCGCGCAATGCTCGAGCGTATGCGCGAAGAAAATACCCTCCTCGGCACTCGTCTCTAGAAGCGCTGCACAGCTGCGGCACTGGACCTCGCAGCGAGTAAAAAGAGTGTTTGCTGTCGAAGCTCATGTCCCTGCCCCACGCGCAAACCGGAAGTCCGCCGGCACGCTCTGCTACGCTTGCGCCGATGACGACTACCGAAGAAAGACCGACCGCCACCCCCATGTCCCGCCGCTTCCGCGGCTACCTGCCCGTGGTGGTTGACGTGGAAACCGGTGGTTTCGACTGGAACCGGCATGCGCTGCTGGAAATCGCCGTGGTCCCGATCAACCTGGATGAAGACGGCACTTTCATCATGGACGAGACCGCCAGCGCGCATCTGGTACCCGCGCCCGGTACCGACATCGACCCGAAATCGCTGGAGATCACCGGCATCGTGCTCGACCATCCCTTCCGCCTGGCCAAGCCGGAAAAGGAAGCGCTGGAACATGTGTTCGCGCCGGTACGCGCCGCAATGAAGAAGCACGGCTGCCAGCGCGCCATCCTGGTCGGGCACAACGCGCACTTCGACCTGAATTTTCTCAATGCCGCCGTCGCGCGCTCGGGACACAAACGCAATCCGTTCCACCCTTTCAGCGTGTTTGATACCGTCACCATGGCGGGCATGGCCTATGGCCAGACCGTGCTGGCGCGCGCCGTGCAGGCGGCCGGCATGGAATGGAACGCGGACGATGCGCACTCGGCGGTCTACGACACCGAACAGACCGCACGCCTGTTCTGCAAGATCGCCAACGCGTGGCCGAAACCCGCCTGACCGAGGCGTTTTTCAGTCGGGCACAGGTACCGCAGGCACCGCCTTTGCACCCAACGTGGCGCCCGCAGAGGCAATCACCACGGCAACGATGGCCAGCCATTGCAGCGCACCCAGGTGTTCGTGCAGGAACACGAATCCGCAGAGCGCACCGATGGCAGGTTCCAGGCTCATCAACATGCCGAACGTGCTGACCGGCAGCCGGGTCAGCGCCACCATCTCCAGGCTGTAGGGCAACGCCATCGACAGCACCGCCACGCCCAGCCCCAGCGGAAGCAGCGCAGGCGCCAGCAAATCCATACCCGATGCCATCACACCCCATGGCACCGCTACCACCGCAGCGATGGCGGCACCCAGCGCGACGGTCTGTGCACCATGGTCGGCACCGGCCTTCTGGCCGAACACGATATACAGCGCCCAGCACACGCCAGCGCCCAGCGCATAGGCGACGCCCCGCGGATCCAGCACGGCATGCTGCGAGGACCATGGCACCAGCAACAGCAATCCGGCCACCGCCAGGGCGACCCAGGCCACGTCGCGCGGCCGGCGCGATGCCAGCAACGCCAGCCCCAGCGGACCGGTGAACTCCAGCGCGATCGCGATGCCAAGCGGCACTGTTTCCAGCGACAGGTAGAACAGCGTATTCATCACGCCCAGCGAGACGCCGTAACCCAGCAGCATCTTCCACGGCAAGGTCCGCCACGGCATGCGCCAGGGCCGCAGCACCAGCCACAGCAGCAAGGTACCGAAGCCCAACCGCAACGAAGTCGCGCCCACGGCACCCACTTCGGGAAACAGGCTCTTGGCCAGACTCGCTCCAAGCTGGATGGAAAACATCGCGACCAGCAGCAGGGCAACGGGCATCAAAAGTGAGGAAGAGATCCGGGGAGCGGTCATGGCGATCGGGTATTGGAGGGTGGAATTCAAAGCAGAAGCGCAATATATTGCGCCATGATCGCAGCTTATCTGAGGTGCAATATATTGCGCAACACTGGATTTCCCCATGAGCGTGCTTGAACATGTCGCCGATAACCTGAAACGGCTTCGACAGGCACGTGGATTGAGCCAGCAGGCCCTGGCCGAAGCGTCCGGGGTCAGCCGGCGGATGTTGGTGGCGATCGAATCAGGCGACGCGAATGTCAGCCTGAATACCCTGGATCGGCTGGCCGAGGCGCTGGGCGTAAAGTTCGCGGACCTGCTGCAAACGCCGGGAGAAGCCAGCCACGCACGGATCAATGCCGTCGCCTGGCGCGGACGCCATCCCGAGTCGGTGGGCGTGCTGATGGCAAGCCAGGTGGCGAGCAACGAGGTCGAGTTCTGGCACTGGACGCTGATGCCGGGCGAGCGCTACACGGCGCCCCAGGATCCGCCCGGCTGGCAAGAGATGTTCTATGTCATCGAGGGGTGCCTGGTGCTGGAACTGCCAGCGGGTGAGCGCCGCATCGAGACAGGCGATTATTTCGTATTCCCCAGCGATTGCGACTACGCGTACCGCAATGACGGCCAGGCGCCGCTGCGCTTCATCCGCAACGTCGTCCATTGAACTGCGAAACGCAGCAGTCCGCGGGAATCACAACGGGGTAATGCCGTGCCTGACGATCGCGTCGAGCAATTTGTCCGGTCCAGCGGTATCGCTTCGACTGTGGTGCCGTTGCCGGTCACGGTGGTCGCCATGAAGATGGAGTTGTAGACCGCTTCCTCGACCGCATCCACGCTGGCCTGGAACACGGCACTCATGTCCTGGTTGGCCAGCTCGGTGGTGGTGTGTCGCGGTGCATCGAAGCTGCGGCGCACAGAATCTGCGGTCGAGAACGCCAGCGCGTAATCACCACTGCCATTGGACGCCGAACTACCTGTTCTTCCCAAGCCCATCATCGCGCGTGAGGCAACGCGCCGAAGGTTGCGGTCGCTGAGCGGCGCATCTGTGGCGATGATGATGATCACCGAACCATCGCCGTGCTTATCGGCCGGTGCAACGGCATCGGCAGAGTGCAACGCAAGCGAGTCCTGGAAAGCGTACTTCCCCAGTTCGCGCCCCACCGGCGCGCCCGATACCTGCAGTACGCCGCCGAAATTGCTCTGCACCAGTACGCCCACCGTCCAGCCACCCAGAGACGCCGGGAGCACGCGCGAGGCACTGCCGATACCGCCCTTCCAACCGAAGGCGCTGGTGCCGGTACCGGCAC
>JBDTZK010000213.1:0-4608 GCA_040005195.1 Pseudoxanthomonas sp. | reverse complement strand
GGCCTCCGCAACCGGCATCCGCCATGCCGCAGTGGCATCGGCGGTGTTCTTCCTGTGGGGCGCTTTCCATTACTACCGCGCATCGCGCACCTTGAAGCAGGACATGGTGGCGTGATCATGCCGAATCACACCCGATATTCCATTTCATGAAGGATTGAGATGCATACCACAGCACAAGACGCCAAGGCTATCGCCAGCAAGCCAAGCAGCAAAGGCTATAAACGCTGGTTAATTTTTTTGCTGCTGTTGACGTATGCCTCCAATTTCATGGACCGGATCATCGTGGCCACTGTCGGGCAGGCGATAAAGCTTGACCTGGGCTTGAGTGACTTGCAGTTGGGCCTGCTCGGCGGCATGGCATTCGCGTTCTTCTATGCTGCGCTCGGCATCCCACTGGCGCGATTGTCGGAGCGTTATAGCCGGGTAAAGATCATTGCCGGTTGCGTGGCGCTATGGTCGGTGATGACCACGATGTGCGGATTCGCCCAGAATTACATGCAGCTGTTGCTGATGCGCATTGGCGTGGGTATCGGAGAAGCAGGTGGTACGCCGGCTTCTCATTCGATTATCGCCGATGAATTCCCCGCTAATCGCCGTGCCACCGCCTTTGCGATTTATGCGCTGGGGGTACCGATCGGGGCATTGGCCGGCGCGATCCTGGGTGGCTGGATCGTGCAGAACTTCGGTTGGCGCGAGGCCTTCCTGTATCTGGGCATTCCGGGCGTGATACTGGCGCTGCTGGTGCTGTTTACGCTGCGCGAGCCGGTACGTGGCGCAGCTGAAGGCATGTCCAAGGCTGATCAGGGCGAAATCCCTACGTTGAAAGTGGTACTGCGGTTGTTGGCATCGAAGAAGACCTTCATCCACATGACATTCGGTTGCGCGTTGATCGGTTTCGCTAACTTTGGCATCAACATGTTCATGCCGATCTACTTCACGCGCGTCTTCGGGATGAACTTCGCCCAGGCAGGCCTGATCTTCGGCCTGATCGCCGGCATCGGCGCCCTGATCGGCAACAGCATGGGCGGCATCCTCGCCGACTGGGCTGGAAAGCGTGATCCGCGCTGGTATCTGTGGGTAATCGCGTTGGGTGTCGCAGTGGCTACGCCGTTCTACATGCTGGCCTTCATTCAGACCAATTGGATGGTGGCCGCGTCGATGATGCTGGTGTTCGGCTGCGTGATGTACTCGTGGTACGGCTCGACCTTCGCAGTGGCCTACACATTGGTGCAACCGCGCATGCGCGCTTCGGTCTCGGCCATCATCCTGCTGGTCAACACATTGTTGGGCCAGGGCCTCGGCCCCGTATTCATGGGTTATGTCAGCGACAAATTCACTGCTCGTTCGTTTGATGGTGGCGTGTACAGCGCTTTCTGCGCAAAGGGCGCGCCGATCCAGGAAGCGGGCAGCGACATTGCCGTGGCCTGTGCGCAAGCCGCCGCCACTGGCATCCGTTATGCCGCAGTAGTGAGTGCGGCTGTATTTTTGTGGGGCGCGTTCCACTACTACTGGGCGTCACGCACACTGGAACAGGACAAGGAGAAAATCGCATCATGAGCATGATCGAGAAGCCGTACAGCGAGCCCCGTTTCGAGTTTGTGTTCTCGATTCGTATCACCCTGCAGCCAGCGCTGTACATGGGCCAGTCGCCAGCCGGTGGCGAACGTGCCGCGGTTTATATCGCTGAAGGCGATTTCGAGGGCCCGGATATCCGCGGCACCGTGGTGCCAGGCAGTGGCGGCGATTGGGCGGTAGTGCGTCCCGATGGCGTCCTGGATTTCGATGCGCGCTACTTGCTGATGACCGACGACGGCGTGCCGATCTACCTGCAGAACCGCGGCTACCGCTGGGCGTCGCCCGAAGCTATGGCCAAGATGAAGCGGCGCGAGCCGGTGGACCCGTCCGAGTACTACATGCGGGTATCGCCAAAATTCGAAGTACAGACGGGTCGATATGACTGGCTGATGCGGTACGTGTTCTTCGGCGTGGCGGAGAAAGTGCCGCAGGGCAATGTCATCAATTATTTCAAGGTGCTATGAAAGCGATGTCGCACGGGTCTTCATACGACTACATCGTGGTTGGAGCCGGTTCTGCAGGCTGCGTGATTGCGAGCCGCCTCAGCGAAGACCCGGATGTGCGCGTGCTGGTGCTGGAAGCTGGCGGCCAGGACCGCCATCCTCTACTGCGCATGCCGATGTGGTTTCTGAAGGCCCAATTCCGTCCACAGTTCACCTGGGGATTCGAGTCCGAACCAGAGCCCCAGCTCAACAATCGCAAACTGCGGTTGCCGCGCGGCAAGGTGCTGGGCGGTTCCTCTTCTATCAACGGCATGTTCTACATGCGTGGGCACCCGCGTGATTACGACGAGTGGCGTGAACTCGGCTGCGAGGGCTGGGGTTTCGACGACGTGCTGCCGTACTTCCGCAAGTCCGAGGATTCCTGGCGCGCGCCCGATCGTTATCACGCACGTGGTGGCGAATTGCAGGTCAGCGCCATCGACACCACCCGCCTGCTGCATGAGCCGATGATGCAGACGGCCAAGGCGGCCGGCTATGCGATCAGCGATGACATCGACGGCGACGTCAACGAAGGCTTCGCGCGCGGTGACGTTACCGTGGATCGTCGCGGGCGTCGTGCCAGCACCTCACGGGCGTTCCTGCGGCCGGCAATGTCGCGTCCCAACCTGACCGTGGCCACGCATGCGTTGACCACCCGGGTGCTGATCGAGAACTCACGTGCGGTCGGAGTCGAATACCGACAGGATGGCAAACTGCTCCAGGCCCGCGCCACACGCGAAGTGGTGCTGTCCGGTGGCGCCTTCAACTCACCGCAGTTGTTGATGCTGTCCGGGATCGGCCCGGCCGACGATCTGCAGCAGTTGGACATTGACGTTGTGCGCGATCTTCCAGGGGTCGGTGGCAACCTATCCGAGCATCCGATGGTGCTGATGCAGTTCGAAGCGAAGCAGCCGGTGACCTTCCTCAAAGAACTGCGCTTTGATCGTGCGGTGGCCTCGGTGCTGCGGTGGGGGATCACCGGCGGCGGCGCCTTCGCCACCCAGATCAACAGCTGCAACATCGTCATCCGTACCGAGCCATCGCTTGATCGGCCCGACATCCAGTTATGCGCCAATCCCATCCGCATGGACGCCGGATTGTGGTTCCCTGGCGTGGTAGCGCCGAAGCCGCACCGGTTCAGCACCATGGTCTGCCTGCTGCATCCGCACAGCCGCGGACGGGTGAGTCTGCGCTCGGCAGATCCCTCCGATGCGCCGCGCATAAAACTCAACCTGTTCTCTGAAGCGGAAGACTTCGCGATCATGCGTCGTGGCATCCGCACTACCCGCGATATCTATCGCAGCGGAGCGCAGGGCGAACTTACCGGTGCGGAAGTATCGCCCGGTGCGGATGCGCTATCGGATGACCAGCTCGATGACTTCATCCGTCGCAGTGCCTCGGTGACCCAGCATCCGGTCGGCAGCTGCCGCATGGGCACTGGCGAGGATGCGGTGGTCGACCCGGCTTTGCGGGTGCGCGGCATTGATGGCCTGCGGGTGGCCGATGCCTCGATCATGCCCACAGTACCCGGCGCCAATACCAATGCAGCCGCGATCATGATCGGCGAGAAAGCCGCCGACCTGATTCGTCACGCCACCCACTGAAAATCCATTCCGAAGGAACCACGCCATGAACCCTCCCTTGATTTCTGATGATGTACGCCAGCGTGTCGCGGCGTTTCTGGATCAGCCCCATGGCCTGTACATCAATGGCCGCTGGCAGCCCGCGCAGTCCGGAAACACGCTGGCCAGCGAAGATCCTGCCAGCGGCCAGACCATTGCCCGGATAGCGGCCGGTGCCGAACCCGATATCGATCTGGCGGTGCAAGCCGCGCGCAAGGCGTTCGACAGCGGTCCGTGGCCGACCCTGCCGCCGGCGGCACGGGCGCGGATGATCGAGACGCTGGCCGACGCGATCGAAGCCAATGCCGATGATTTCGCGCTGATCGAAAGTCTGGACAACGGCATGCCGTTCTTCGGCGCGCGCCTGTTCAATGTCGGTGGCGCGGTGGGTTCACTGCGCTACAACGCGGGCTGGGCCACGCGTCTTGGCGGGGAGACCACGACACCGTCGCTGCCGGGTGAATTCCACGCCTACACCTTGCGTGAACCGCTGGGTGTGGCCGGACTGATCGTGGCCTGGAACATGCCGCTGGCGATGGCAGCCAGCAAGCTTGCGGCTGCGCTTTCGGCCGGATGCACGGTGGTACTGAAGCCAGCCGAGCTCACTTCTTTGAGCATGGTCCGGCTGATGCAACTGGTCGACGGACTGGGTTTCCCGCCTGGCGTGGTGAACCTGGTAACCGGTCTGGGCACAGTCGCCGGCGCGGCCCTGGTCGCCCATCCGGGAGTCGACAAAGTGTCCTTTACCGGCTCCACCGCGGTGGGCAAGTCCATCATTGCCGCCTCGGCCGGCAATCTCAAGCGCGTCACGCTGGAACTGGGCGGCAAGTCGCCCACCATCGTCGACGACGATGACCCCATCGCGCTCGCCGCGCAGCGCATCGCGGCCGGCAAATTCCTCAACGCCGGCCAGACCTGCATCGCGCCCG
>JBDTZK010000212.1:0-4626 GCA_040005195.1 Pseudoxanthomonas sp. | reverse complement strand
CAGCGGTTGACGGTCGTGGTGCTTAGCAACCGCGATGCGCCCGAGCCTTATGCCATGGCGACTGCCATTGCCAAATCATTGCTGGAGGAGGTGCCATGAAGTCTTTGCTGCGTTGCCTGTCGTTGACCGCCCTGATGCTGCTGGTGGCCTGCGCCCACAGGCCTGTCCATAATCCTTTGGCAGAATGGGTACCGTCGGAAAATCGCGACCAGCGTCGCCCCGTATTGATCGTGCTTCATTTCACCGACCAGGAATCCGCGCAGGAATCCTTGAACACTTTGCGTACACGCAACAGTGGTGGCCCGGTAAGCGCGCATTATTTGATAGGCATCAACGGCGACCGCTACCAGTTGGTACCCGACAGCGAGCGCGCCTGGCACGCGGGTGGCGGTAGTTGGGGCAGGATTACTGATGTGAACTCGGCTTCCATCGGCATAGAAATCGACAACGATGGCCATAAGCCCTATCCGCAGGTGCAGATTGACAGCCTGATTGTGTTGCTGCGCGACCTCACCCAGCGGTTGAGGATTCCGCCCAGCCAGATCATAGGGCACTCGGATCTGGCGCCCACGCGCAAAATAGATCCAGGTCCGTTGTTTCCGTGGAAACAGTTGGCCGAAGCAGGTTTTGGCGTGTGGCCTGACATGGCGCTGGCGTCGCAGATGCCGGACGGCTTCGATCCGTGGCTTGCTTTGCAGGCTTTCGGCTATTCGGTGCAGGACCGTCCGGCAACGGTCCGCGCGTTCCATCATCGCTTCCGTGGCATGGAAGGGACCGAACTTGATGAGCAGGACCGGCGCATCCTGTATGCGTTGACTCACACTGCACAGGTGCCGGCACAGGCAGCAGAAGATCGCTGAAGAGGAATTGCTGTATTCCTGGAGAGCGTATTCAGGAATAATTTATTGACTCGCCGCTGAATGGCGTGCTAAATCATGTGTGACAGCGGTCCCGGAGTTTCGCTGTTTCGACGTAACCCGGGCTGAAGTTGGTGAGGTTCCAGTAAAGGTTTTTTTGCGGTGCGCGCCCGGGGAGGGTCGTGTCCTGCGGCGCGGTATTTATTGCAGGCGCCGGATGTCGCGAGGGTGTGTTTTGCGGTGTGGTTGCAAGGGGCTTCGTTATTGCGGACTTCTCGTGCGGCACTGCATGGCCGGTGTATGACCACAGATTCTAGTGGCCGCGTATTACAGCGTTCTTTCATTCAGGAGATTCCGCATGCCCGTTACAAGCAAGCTTTTGCCCAAGCACAGCCATCTAGCCGCCGCCATCGTGCTGGGCCTCATGGCCCCGGGTATTGCGTACTCGCAGGAGACCTCTGCGCAGGACACTTCTGCCAAGACACTGGAAGCAGTCACCGTCACCGGCTCACGCATCAAGCGTACCGACGTTGAAACGGCGCTGCCCATCACCATCATCCAGAAGGCGGATATCGAGGCACAGGGTATTACCTCGGCCGAGCAACTGCTTCAGTTCCTCAATATCGCCAGCAACGGCTCGGACAGCCTGTCAGCCAACGCCGGTATCGCGCCGGCAGATTTGCGTGGCAACAACGGCGTGTCGGGCGCTAACCTGCGCGGGCAGGGCGCCGACGCTACGCTGGTGCTGCTCAATGGTCGCCGCGTCGCCACGCACGGCCTGCGCGGCCAGGCGGTGGATTTGAACTCGATTCCCTTCGCCGCCATTGAGCGGGTCGAAGAGCTGCGCGATGGCGCCTCGGCGATCTACGGCACCGATGCCATCGGCGGCGTGATCAACTTCATCACCCGCAATGATTACCAGGGCATTACGGTCACCTCCAGCTACGACGTGCCTCTGGAAGGCGGCGGTGAAATCTATACCTACAGCGTGTTGGGCGGAATGGGCGATATCGACACCGATGGCTGGAATGCCTGGGCAACGGTGAACTATCGGGACAGCAAGATACTGCTCGGTTCCGATCGTGATTTTTCCAATACTTTCCAGCCGGATCGCGGCCTCTCGCCCGATTCACGTGGCACACCATTCGCCACTGTGTCCAATATTGCGGGTGGCATGATCAACGGCACATTGGTCAACCCGGCCGGCGGCCCCAATCAGGGACTGGTCAACATCCTCAACCTGCCTGGCGCAGCCGGCTGTGAAAGCGGCGGTGACATGATGGGTCCGTATGCCTATCAGCTTTGGGGCGTGGCCAATTCACGGTATGCCTGTGCCTGGGACTATCCGGCCGCACAGGTCATGCAGCAGCCCATGCAGAGCGTACAGGCGCTTGGCCGTGCCACGTTCAAGATCGGTGACAACCACCAGTTCTATGCCGAGGCAATGTGGTCACGCGCGGAGTCCAACCGCCAGTTCGAGGCACAGCAGATCTCGTCCTCTGCCTCCACAGCCGCAACCGCTCTGGGGCCGGATACCTGGTATCCGATGAATGCGACGACCCAGGAAACGTACGACATGGTGTACGACGCCCTGAGCGATTATTTCGGCCCGACCAACCTGGTCTACGGCAACAAGATCGCCTACCGCTGGCGCTGCGAGATCTGCGGTCCACGTCAGGTGCAGACCACCACCGAGGCTTACCGTTTCCTGGTGGGTTTTGAAGGCGACATCGGCAGCTGGGGTTACGACATCGGAATGTCTCGCGCAGGCAGCAAGGCCGAATCGGTGTTGGGTACTGGTTACTACTTCACTCCGGCGTTCAAGGCCGTGCTGGGAAGTGGGCTGCTCAATCCGTTCCTGATGCCCGGCCAGACGCAGAGTGCGGCAGGCGTGGCCGCACTGCAGGCAGCTTCAGCGGCCGGCGTGCGTTTGTATGGCGGTGAATCCACAGTTACCACTCTTGACGCCAGCTTCTCCGGTGGCCTGGGTTTCAACCTGTGGGGCGGTGAAGCACAGGCCGCGGTGGGCTTCGACCTGCGTCGCGAGGAGTTCGAGTTCGGGGCTGTAGAGTCAGGCATCACCTTGGACAACAGCTACATCTTCGGCGCGCCATTCGATGCGGCAAACAATCTGCCGAAAGTACAGCGCGATGTGAAAGCGATCTACGCCGAGGCCTTCCTGCCGGTCGTGGACAGCCTGGAAGTCAGCCTGGCCGTGCGCCGCGACGAATACGATGGTTTTGGCAGCACGGTCAACCCGAAATACTCGCTCAAGTGGCAACCGATCGACGCCCTGGCGTTCCGCGCTTCCTACAGCACCGGCTTCAAGGTGCCTGAGTTCACCAAGCTCTTCAGTGGCGTAACGGAAAGCCCGTACACCGGTTTCGATCTGGTTGATCCCGCATCCTGCCCCGGCGGCGTGGCAAACCCGGCGGTCCCGGGCTGCGCGGCCATCCAGCCCGACATCCTGACCGGCGGCAGGAACGACTTGAAGCCTGAGGAGTCCGACCAGAAAAGTATCGGCGTGGTGTTCGCACCAACTGACAATTTCAATGTCAGCCTTGACTGGTGGGAGATCGAGCGGACCAACACGATCCGCGTGCCCAACCAGGCCACGCTGGTTAACAACTACGACCTGTTCGTAGCCAACTGGATCCGTGATGCCAGTGGTACGGTAGTGGCGATCGACCGTCGCTTCATCAACTCCGGTGGCACGCTGATCAGCGGCATAGAACTCGACGCCAACCTGACCGGTGAACTCGGTGGTGGCGTATGGCGCGTCAACTTTAATGGCAGCTACATCGACAGCTTCCAGGAAAAAGCGCTTGAGAGCACCCCCTACGGCGACAACCTGGTGGGCAAGTACATCCGCTACTACAGCCTGCCGCTGAAGTGGAAGCACACCCTGGGCGTCAGCTGGGCCGAAGGGAACTGGGCGCACACACTCACCCAGATCTACCGCGATGGCTACAAGGACGAGGTGCCGGTCAGCGTGGCCAACGCATCCTTCGTGCCTGTGAACTGGAACCCGGACGTGGATGATTACATCACCTACAACTACAGCCTGACCTGGACTGGTCTGGAAAACGCCAAGTTCACCTTCGTGCTTCGCAACCTGTTGGACGAAGATCCGCCGTTCACCGCGCACCAGAACGATTTCGCGTCCGGTGCCGCATGGGAACCGCGCGTCGCAGACCCGCGTGGTCGTTCGGTCAGCGTGCAGGTGGAGTACAAGTTCAACTGATCCAACGTTAGTCGCAAGCACACGCCTGATTCCAAGCGTGTGCGCGTGATGTGTTCGATTCGAAGGCCGCACCCCGTGTGCGGCCTTCGCTTGTCTGGCGCATGGCCACTCGGTAGCATGTGGATATCACTGGAAACCTGGCTCCAGAATGTGAAACGAAAGCCTTGCATGAGTGGCGCGAGCACGCGGGTAATCCGTTGGCGGCAATACACTTCATGCAATGTCGAAGCATTCTGCAGGATGCCCGGCGCAACGCTCTTTGTCCCGTCTGGATAGGACCACGCTGGATACGCGTGACCAGTACTTCTGATGCCGGTGTGCACCTCATCTTTCCCGTCTGCTTTTTCCACGCGAGGCTTGCATGACCAACCAGAATATTTTTGACCTGACCGGCAAGACCGCACTCATCACCGGTGGCTCACGTGGCCTGGGCCTGCAGATGGCTGAAGCCCTGGGCAACTACGGCGCACGCGTGGTGTTGTCTGCACGCAAGGCAGACGAATTGCAGCACGCCCAGGCGCACCT
>JBDTZK010000211.1:0-4628 GCA_040005195.1 Pseudoxanthomonas sp. | reverse complement strand
CACCCATTTCAGGGCAGGCAGGTTGCGTGCGATGGTTTCGGCGCCAGCCACACGGGCAATACCGATCTGGGGGGCCTTGAACCGGCGCGAGGCGTTGCTCTGCTGCACTTTGAGGAGTCGCGAGACGGCTATCTCCGGGTATTCCAGCCGCGTCACTGACGCCCGCGGGAAAGTCTCGCTGCGCCACTTCGGCATCAGCAGCACCGGAGCGGCCTGGCTGCGTTCGCTCGGCACGCTCTGCGCGGCCAGCGCGGTGGAGGTGGGTATTGCGGTGGCTGCCACCAGCACGCAGGCAGCAACGGAAATCAGCAGGTTCGATGTCATCAGCAGGTTCCTTCCGGCAGTCATGTCACGAGGTGAAAAGCGCAGAGACTGCCGAATCTAGCAGTTCCATCAGCAGAAGGCCGGCGTGTGCCGGCCTTCCCTGTTCCGTTTCCGGGCGAATGCGGTCAGCCCTTGGCTGCGACGGGCTTGGCTGCCGGTGTCGCATTGGCGGTCGCCGGCCACCCACAGGTCTTGCCCTGGTTCTGCTGCTTCAGCCAGGTCTGCAGTGGCCCGAAATATTCCAGCACCGCGCTGGCGTCAGCCTTGTCGCTGCGGGTGAGTTCCTTCAACGTGGCTTGCCAAGGCTGGCTTGAACCTTTCTCCAGCATCGACCAGAACTTCTGCCCAGCGGCCTTGTTGCCGTAGAACGTGCAGTTGTACAGCGGACCCTTGTAGCCGGAGGCATCACACAGGCCCTTGTAGAACTGGAACTGCAGGATGTGCGAGAGGAAGTAGCGCGTATAGGGTGTGTTACCCGGTACGTGGTATTTGGCGCCCGCGTCGAAGAATTCTTCGCCACGCGGCGTCACCGGGCTTACACCCTGGTACTTCGCCTTCAATTCCCACCATGCCTGATTGTAGTGGTCGGGCTTGATGGAGCCGTCGAACACGCCCCAGCGCCAACGGTCGATCATCAGGCCGAATGGCAGGAACGACACCTTCGCCAATGCCATGCGCATCTGCGAATTGATCAGTGCTTCGTTGCCCTGTTGCGGCGTGCCGACCATGCCGATCGAATTGAGATAGTCCGGCGTCATGGCCAGCACCATGGTGTCGCCGATGGCTTCATGGAAGCCATCGTTGGCGCCGCCCTGGAACAATGGCGGCAACTTGTTGTAGGCCAGGTAGTAATACACATGGCCAAGCTCGTGGTAGATGGTGGTGAAGTCTTCCTCGTTGGGCTTGATGCACATCTTGGTGCGCACGTCGCCCGACATGTTCATGTCCCACGCGCTGGCATGGCAGACCACGTCGCGATCCATCGGTTTGATGAACTGGGTCTTGGACCAGTAGCTTTCCGGCAGCTTGGGCATGCCGAGCGAGGTATAGAAATCCTGCGCGCGCTCGGTCATCTGCTTGGCGACGTCGAGTTTCGCAGCACGTTCTGCTGCGAAAAGCTTGTCTGTGTTCGGCCCCGGACCGGCCTTGGCCAACTCGCGCGAATAATCATCCTGGTACTCTTTTTCCAGCGCGCCGGTGATGTCCAGGCTGCCTGCATTCTTGTAGGGCTCCAGGATGTCCCACAGGTTTCCCCAGTCCTGCTGCCACATGTTGCCCATCAGGTGTGCGGGCAGCAGACCGTTGACCTGGCCCTTGTCGTCGCCGTATTCCGCCTGCAGTTTGGTGCGCGTGTAGCAGTGCAGATCTTCATACAGCGGCTTGACCTGGCCCCACAGGCGGTCGGTTTCCACCGCGATCTCGGCAGGTGTCATGTCGTAGCCGCTGCGCCACATTTCACCGGTATCTGCGAAGCCCATTTCCTTGGCGCCTTCGTTTACTAGCTCGGCGAAGCGCGTGTAATCCTTGCGCATCGGCTGGGCAATGCTGTGCCAGCCCTGCCACGCATCAAGTTGTCTGTCGTAGTCGCGGCTGCTGCGCAGTACATCTTCCAGCTCACCCAATTGCCGGCATTGCTTCGCATCGCCTTCGCCGGTGCAGTAACTGCCTGCGCCATAGGTGCCTTCCATCCTGGTCGCGATCTGCGTCAGTTCGGTGAGTTTGGCGGGATCCTTAGGTGCCGGCATGGAGGTCATCAGTTTCAGCAACTGGATGGCACGCGCGGTTTCCGGCGTCATCTGCTGACCTTCGAATTTTTTGGCCTGCTCGATCCAGCTGTTGAGTTGGGTCAGGTAACGCTCGTTGGCCTTGGCGGCCAGCATCTGGGTGTCATCGTTGATGTAAGTGGAAGACAGCCACTGCGCTGATGTGCCTTCGGGATAAGAAGCCCGTAATTCTTCGTTGACGCGAGCAATGAACTGGTCGGCCGTTTCGCCCTTCGCCGGAACCTCGCCAGCCGCAGGTGCAGATTCAAGCGGTTCTTTCTTGCAGGCTGAAAGCGAAATCACGCTGGCGCCAATGGCGAGTGCTAGCAGGAGGTGGCGTTGCTTCACGGGAAGTCCTTGGCGGTTGCGGCGTGCGCTGGAACCTGAAGGCTAGTGGGGCAGGGCGGTTACTGCAAGTTCCCGGGGGCTGGCAGGGCCGCGTGGATGCGCGCCCGTAGCCGCTGCGCGCGACGCGCGATCTTGCGGTGCATCAGGCGTCTGGACCAGCGCGAGAACGGCAGGATTTCCTTGCTACTCAACACTGACTTGGTATCTACGCAGATCAGGCGAAGGGTATTGCCGTGTTGCTGGACCACGAAGTTGCCGGCATTCAGATCGAACAGGGGAATGTCATGCCTGATCAGCCAGTCCTCGAACCGATCAACCGCCTCGCATAGTGCAGGGGCGGGGTAACGCCGTTCGACGAACAGGCAGTGATAGAGGCTGGGTGCTGGCATACCGTCATTGGCCAGCACGCAGTCGCATTGAAGTGCCTTGCCATATGACGTATCGACGATGCCGTGGCAGGTGGCCAGATGTTCTTCGACAGAAACGCCCAGGCGTGCATGCAGACGGCGATAGACGCGAAGCTCGGTACGGTTTTCGCCGAGGCTGGAAAATCTGCGGGCCAGCCAGCGACGCAGTTTTTGCCGCATGCCCACCCGCGTACGTTCGGAGGATTGAAGTTCGAATTTGAGGCATCGCCGCGGATCGCCGGGATCACGCGCGCACAGCCGGTTGGCGCCGCGAGAGATGATTTCCAGGCCTGCCCATTGGTCAACAACAGATTCAGTGGTGAAGCTCACAGGGCGATTCTGCCTGAGAAAAAAGCGTCTGGCATGTGCAGAAAACAAGTCGCCAAGCTTGCTGTTGTCATCACAGCGAAGCGTAGTGACGGCTTGCCTCAGGTTACGGCTGCAACCTTGCGGAGCCTGCATTGCTCATGGTCCGGAAGCAGATTTCGCTCCATCAACCACGCCTGCGCGTCTTCCGCATCGTTTTCGAACCAGGCGCGCGTGCTGCCCAGGCGGAATGAATATCCCCAGGTGTCCATGTCGGCCATCAAGCGGTCACGCCCTACGCCAATGAGCTCATCGGCAAGCACGATCTGCAGATAGCAGGTGGCGTCTTCCTCGATATCAGAATCGGTCGCGTCGGTGTGCACCAGTGCACGGCGCTCCGGGGTCAGCATGATCAAGTGGCAGGCTTCGTGCAGCAGCGAATGCACGGGCGTGTCGCCGCGTGCATACACCGTGCTGCCAATGACCCCTGCTTCGGGCCATCCTCGGTGATCTGCAACCGCAGTGCGTAGCGCCCAAGCAATGACGCGGCTGCTTCAAGCGAAAGACTGTCTACCCGCAACACGTCGGGACTGGCATCTGCGCGGGCAAGGGAGTCGATCATGCGGCTGCCGGGTGAAGCGCCTTTGGGCGCGAGGCTCTTACAGGTTGCCGAGGAAAAGCATCGCGGGCAGCGCCCGCTCCCGCTGCAGAGCAGATCAGGCGGCGCCTTCCTGCAGTGATACCGAGATGTCCAGCACGTCGTGCTCGCCTTCCTTGATGAGTTTCACGTTGACCGCATCGGCATCGACGTTGACGTACTTCTTGATCACCTCCAGCAATTCACGCTGCAGCATTGGCAAGTAGTCGGGCGCGCCGCGACTCGTGCGTTCCTGCGCCACGATGATGCGCAATCGATCCTTGGCGATGGACGCGGTTTCTTTTTTTGGCTTGAGGAAGTCAAACATTCCCATGGCTCAACCCCCGAACAGCTTGGTGAAGAAGCCTTTCTTTTCCACCGTGGTGAAGCGCAGCGGACGGTCTTCGCCCAGCAGCCTGCCCACGGCGTCGTCGTAGGCCTGGCCTGCGATCGACTCCAGTTCCAGAATGACTGGTTCCCCCTTGTTGGAGGCATTCAGCACGTCGCCCGATTCGGGGATGACACCCAGCGTCTTCAGGCCAAGCACTTCCTCCACGTCCTTGATGCTCAGCATTTCGCCGGCCTCGACACGCGACGGGCTGTAGCGTGTAAGCAGCAAATGCGGCTTGAGCGTCTCGCCGTTCTCGGCCTTGCGGGTCTTGGAATCCAGCAGGCCCAGGATGCGATCGGAATCGCGCACGCTGGAGACTTCCGGATTGACCACCACCACGGCGGTGTCGGCGAAATACATGGCCAGGTAGGCGCCTTTCTCGATGCCGGCCGGCGAGTCGCAGACGATATAGTCGAAGCCGTCGGCATCCAGGTCCTTCAATACCTTCTCGA
>JBDTZK010000210.1:0-4654 GCA_040005195.1 Pseudoxanthomonas sp. | reverse complement strand
GGATTGTGGCGATATTCTCGGCTTCGTCGCTTTTGCCGTACCAGCTCGTCGAGCCCATACCCATGCAGCCCAGCGCGATGGGAAACACTGTCGGGCCGCTTGCGCCCAACTGAACTTGAGTTTTCATCATTGAAGTAGTCTTGGTGGTCATGCAGCGAATTTACCGAACTTGGTCTGCACGCTCAAACCGGATCGCGCCAAAACCTCATCAAATCGCGCCACGCGCCACGCGCCACGCGCCATTGCTTCGGCGTCATTCCTTCCCAGCCTCGGAAGGCACGCGTAAAGGAGTTCAGCTCCTCGAATCCAAGCAGGAAGGCAGCCTCGGCGATCTCGATGCTTCCCGTGCCTAGAAGGCGTCGCGCCGTATGACACCGAACCTCGTCAAGCACCTCTTGGTAGGTGGTCCCGTGTTCAGCAAGCCGACGCTGGAGCGTGCGCGCGCTGGTCGCCAACTCAATTGCGACCTTGTCAGCGCTGGGGCGCTCACCAGACATCCGTTTGGCGATGGCCTGGCGAACATCGTTGAGGAAACAGTTGCCAGGCGTCTTCGCGACTTGCTTGTCGAGGCTGGGCAGCAGCGCGTCGAGCAGGTCGGCGTTGTGCGTGACGAAGCGCGTATCCATGAGCAGATCATCAAAAACCAGCGCATCGCGTTTGGCGCGGAACTTCAGCGGGCAGCCGAAGAACCGCATCAGCATTGCCTCATCAGCGCGAACCCGCGTTAGCTCAACGCGCTTCGGGGCCAGCGCCTGGCCAGACCCCCGCTGGATCAGCAAGAGCAGCGTCGCGAACATAGCATCCACGAGGCGCGGCGGCGGTGGCGACATTGCGGTCAACCACACCGTCGAGACAGCAATCTCCTTCGAGGAATGCGCGAGGCTCAAGTCCTGCGGTCCGCATAGGCGTTTATAGCGCGCCAGCTTCTCAAGTGCAGTGCGTACGTCGGGCGAGTGGAGCGCCGCGAGCAGCGAGAGGTCGTACTCGTGCACACTCGTCTCTGCCGCGAGCCGAAGCCCGATGTCCGGGGGCGACCGGATGCCGAGCGCCTCCCAAAATGCGAAATACTGTGCGGTATCGACTTCGCCCGACGCCGGAATGCGGGCCACAGCGACGGCTTGCTCGACCTTCATGCCAAGGCGCAATAGGCGCGCTCGAAGAGCGGGCTGAACACGAATGATGTCGACAGTCATACAGCAAGTATGTCGGAAGACTTTGCGATTCACCAATCCAATTGCGCCAGCCGAAGCTCAGACGCTTTTCGAGCGACGGTGACAAGCCGGACTTCCGAGCACGATCTCTGGCGGCATCGCAGCACTGAGCCTGCCATCCCAGGATGCAGCCCAAACACGGGAGTCCTCGCGAAATGAGTCAAAAGCTAGCCTGCGCCCGTATCACCTCCAAGGCATCGTCAAGACGGGTTTGCCGCGCACTTACCAAAAAAACCCAATTTTTGGCACGGAAAATGGCTGTGGCGCCCTGTTTACGGGCGCATGTAGCTATTGATTTAATAGTAACTGGATGCGGAGGGATGGATCCCGGATTAATCCGAGATGTGGGCGGCGGGATGTGGGCGGCGGGATGCGGGATGAGGGTGAGAAGCGCGGCAGACCCGCGATAGCTTCAAGGGCCGTCCTATGCGGTGACCGGCGACTGGAGACTTCCAGCGTTGTCATCCATGTGACCTGTGACCGGCAACGACAGCGCGAAGGTTGATCCGGTGTCGTCGGTGCTTTGCAGAAGGACGTCACCCCTATGGTTTCGCGCGATTTCCCGGGACAGATAAAGCCCCAGGCCCGAGCCGGGGGTGGCCTCTGTGGCCTCTGCCCGGTGGTACTTGTCGAAAATCCGTTCCTGTTCTGCAGGCGCAATGCCAGGGCCATGATCGGACACTTCGAGGATGGCGTATCCGTCGGTAAGGCGAAGCGCCACCCGCACCTGAGAGTCCTTGCGTGAGTACTTGAGCGCATTGGTAATCAGATTCTGGAGCGCGATCTCCAACAGTGTGCGATCTCCGGTGACCAGCACGCCGGGGTTATTAAAGTCGCACTGCAGGCGCGTCTGCGATGGCTGGCCAATGCTGTCGCACACCGCCCGCGCGAGTTCTTCAATGTCCATCGCGCGCAGCTTGAGCGATTTCTGGCCGAGTTGCAGCCTGTCGGCGGCCAGCACATTTTCAAGAAGCAGCATCATGCGTTGAACCGATCGGCGGATCCTTGAAATCCTGGGCTTGACGGCTGCGTCCGCGCCTACAGGTAACAGGTCCAGCGACTGGGCTGCTGCGTCGATGACGGCCAGCGGGTTTCTGAACTCATGCGACACCATTGAGACGAATTCCTGCTGCTGCGCCATGGCCTGCTGCTGTCCTTTTAGCGATGCACGCAGCTGTATTTCGAGCAGGCTGCGCGCGTCCATTTCGGACTTCAATTGTTGATTGGCGCCCGTGAGTTCGAGCGTGCGCGCCTGAACTTTTGCTTCCAGCGTTTGCTTTGCTTCGCGCGCGATGGTGAGGGCTCGTTCGGTTTCGACCTTTAAATTGACCTCGGCTTGCCTGGTGCGATCGACCACCGCTATGTTCAAAGCCAACAGGTGAATCATCGCGCCTATGAGTCGGTAGGAATCCGGCAACTGCACGGTGGCGTTGGGGTAAATCCACAGATGCAGCAGGCTGTAAATACCCAAAAAAGTGCCGGTAACCATGGCTGCGGCCTGCAACATATAACGCTTGTCTCGGCGCACCAAAACCAGGTACGCGACGAAGCCAGCGCTAAGCGTCGTGGAGACCGTGCTGCCCATGCCCACCCAGCGGGCAAGCTGGGGCATATGGTCCGTGAGCGCCACAAAGAATGCCAGCGCGTTGTAGACGATGAAGAAATTAAAGATTCTCCCCATCCAGACAGAATGTTCGCGAAAGTGGAAGAGCCGGCTGACGAAGGCCGTGGCGACGACATTGAAAACACAGTACACCGCCAGCACGAGGCGCGTGGGCGGTGATGACGATGCCAGCAAAAACCATTCGGCGGCATACCCTTGCCGGGTGACGGCGAGCATGCAGGCACACGCGAAATACAAGGCGTACAGAAAATAGATCGAATCCTTCAGCCAGATGCAAAACAGCAGGTTGAGCACGATAGAGAACACAGCGGCGCCGAGCAGCGCACCAATGAACGCGTAATCGGTCGTGCGGGTTGTTTCAAAAGCACTGCGTTGCAAGAGTTCGTAGGAGCCTGGCGCGCCCCCAGTCCGGCTGCTGATACGCACGTAATAGTCTTTGGGGGTGGTGCCCACTTCGAGCGGGAGCACCGCGTTGTGGTCAACCACCTCACGCTCGGCAAACGGCAAGGCGCTGCCGGCCCGCGTCGCGCGGAATTTGCCGTCGGCGTCTGGCGCGTAGAGCGTGATGGCTTCGATCATCGCTGGCCGGACACGAAGCAGCCAGCTGGAGGGGGCATCCGGGGTTCTGGACAGCGTCAGGCGAACCCAGGTGGCGCCTTCCGCAGAAAGCCGTGCAGGCAACGCCGCCATGGGCGCGAAGGCGCCGTCTGCGGATGCCGACACGACCGCGTCGATTTCCAGCAAGCCGGTTGAATCCTGCCGCGCCTGCACCTGGGCATTGACGCCGAGGGGACGGTTGGCACCATCCAGCGCCGTTAAGGTCAGATTTTCTGCCGATGCTGTGAGCGACCACAACAGCAGCATCGCGGTCAGGAAGCTGCGCGCATGAAATGCCATATTTAAATTATCAGGGTTGAGGCCTTACTGTAATGGCTACGCCGGGCAGCCATCACTGCCCCGCAGTCAAAAGTGGTGCGGTGATTGCGCTTTCTTTTTGCCCGCAGGACGTATCTCTTAAGCAATCAAGCCATCAGGAGCCTGCAAGGGTAAGGCTAGACTTGGCAGCATGAAAGCAGCTGCCATCGCCCCATTCTTTGAAACTCTCAAAGCCGCCAACCCGATGCCGGTGACCGAGCTGGAATATTCGAGTGTGTTCGAGCTGCTGGCCGCCGTGCTGCTGAGTGCGCAGGCGACCGACGTGAGCGTGAACAAGGCGACCCGCAAACTCTTCCCGGTCGCCAACACGCCGCAGAAGATTCTGGACCTGGGTCTTGAAGGGCTGGAGGGTTACATCAAGACCATCGGCCTGTACCGCAGCAAGGCGAAGCATTTGATGGAAACCTGCCGCATGCTGGTGGAGCAACACCACGGCGTGGTGCCGCGCAGCCGCGAGGCGCTGGAAGCGCTGCCCGGCGTGGGCCGCAAGACGGCCAACGTGGTGCTGAACTCGGCCTTTGGTGAGGCGACGATGGCGGTAGACACGCACATCTTTCGTCTCGGCAACCGCACAGGGCTGGCGCCGGGCAAAACGCCGCTGGAAGTCGAACTGAAGCTGCTCAAGCGCATCCCGCCCGAGTACTTGGTGGACGCGCACCACTGGCTGATCCTGCACGGGCGTTATGTGTGTGTGGCACGCAAGCCGATGTGCTGGCAGTGCGCGGTGGCACCTTATTGCGACTTCACGCCGAAGACGCCATTGCCGACGTGAGGCGGCGTGAGGCGGCGTGAGCGGGGCAAGACAGCGTGCCCTTTCCGTCATTGCGGGCTCGACCCGCATCCATGGCTGCAGCGTCGCAATAGTGATGCGTGTGGCATGGAT
>JBDTZK010000209.1:0-4657 GCA_040005195.1 Pseudoxanthomonas sp. | reverse complement strand
GGAGCCGACCAGACGCCATCGGCCGGCCGGCCGAAGATGGTCTTGAAAGCAGTGGCGACCCGCGCAGTGTTGGGATCTTTGGTCATAGCGGGTTCTCCAGATCTGCACGCGCGATCGCATCACGCATGAGGGAAGCCGAGGATTCTGGCGCAACGTCACCGATGAACGCGCCCATCGCGGCCTCGGATCCTGCAAGGAATTTGAGTCGATCCGCGGCTCGTCGCGGCGACGTGATCTGAAGCATGAGGCGCGTTGTATCGCGCCCTGTGTTCACCGGCGCCTGATGCCAGGCCGCGATATAGGGGGTGGGAGTGTCGTACAGCGCGTCGATTCCGCGGAGCAGGCGCAGGAAGAGCATGGCCAGTTCGTCGCGTTCACTGCCGGTCGTGGCGGCGAGGTCGGGGAGGTGCCGGTGAGGGAGCATATGCACTTCGATCGGCCACCTCGCGGCAAACGGCACGAAGGCGGTGAAGTGTTCACCGCGCAGAAGCACGCGCTCGGATGCCTGCTCGCGTTCCAGGATCTGGGCGAAAAGGTCGGGCCCGAAGCGTTCGATCGAATCGAGCAAGCTGCTGGTTCGTGGCGTCACGTAAGGGTAGGCATAGATCTGCCCGTGCGGATGATTGAGAGTGACTCCAATCTCGGCACCACGGTTCTCGAACGGGAAGACCTGCTGGATCCCCGGCAAGGCCGACAGCGCAGCAGTGCGGTGCGCCCAGGCCTCCACAATGGTGCGGGCGCGTGATGGAGTCTGCGATGCGAACGAACCCGTATGGGTCGGACTGAAGCACACAACCTCGCAGCGACCAACCGAGGCCAGGGTCCGTTCGAGCCCGAGCCTGGCCAGATCATCGAGGCCTGATGGCGCATGCTCGTCGGCAAGCAGGGGGCCGAACGAGGGAGATCGGTTTTCGAAGACGGCGACGTCGTAGTTGTCGGGAATCTCGGAGGGATTGCTGGCCGTCGCCGGGGCCAAAGGGTCAGCTTCTTCGGCAGGCATGAACACGCGATTCTGCCGGGCCGCGGCAATGGATACCCACTCGCCGGTCAGCACATCCTGGCGCATGGTGGCTGTCGCGGGACGGACATCGAGGACGCGGGTGTCGGGCAGACGATCCGCTGGGAGTTTGGTATCGGCGTCGTCGAAGTAGATGAGCTCACGGCCATCGGCAAGCACGGCTTCGCGGGTGACTATTTGCGACATAGAGGGCCTTCGACGGAGAGCGTTTGCAGCGCTCGAATACGCAATATATGAAAGTATGTCACCCGCATAATTGACAATCAAACGCAAATAAACGAAAGTCAAAAGATGGCAGCCCCTGAATTCGCAAATGCCCCGGCTCCGGTTCGTCGGAACCGCATCCTCGACCTGCTTACCTCCGGCGGTTTCGTCAAGGTCACGGAGCTGAGCGTACTGTTTGGCGTGTCGGAGGTAACCGTCAGAGCCGATCTCGATTTTCTCGAATCGGAAGGCGAGCTTGATCGGGTACATGGGGGTGCTGTAGCTGCGAGATCCACCACACGAACGGAACTGGCATTCGAGGAAGCACTCGGCTCGCTCTGGGATGAGAAGTTGCTCATCGCATCGCATGCGGCATCGCTCGTGAAGCCGGGTGACTCGGTGATCATCGACGTGGGAACGACCGCTGCCGCACTCGCCCGTGCACTGGTGGATCGCAATGAACTGCGCGATGTGGTGGTGATCACGAACGGGCTCAGGATTGCGCTCGAACTCGAGCGTGCGATTCCAAGGTTCAGTGTGATCGTGACCGGAGGCACGCTGCGTCCGCTGCAGCATTCACTGGTCAATCCGCTCGCCGACGGGCTGTTTGCGACCCTGCATGCCGATATCGCGTTCATCGGCTGCAACGGTGTCGATGCCGTGCGCGGAATTACCAACATCAACCTGCCCGAGGCCGAGATGAAACAACGCATGCTCAGTGCTGCGAATCGTCGGATCGTTCTGGCTGACGGGTCGAAGATCGGTCAGGTGCACCTGGGTCGGATCGCGGACGTCTCCGGTGTCGACGGCGTGATCACAGGTGCATCTGCTCGGCCACAGCCGCTCGAATTACTACGCGATGCAGGCCTCCACGTAACCCGCGTGTGATGGCGACGTGCGCCTCGTCGGCGCTAGGCGGCCGGATAGTCTGTGTACCTGGATGAAGCATCCGGCCGGTCTCTGGAGTTCAAGTACCTGCTGAAAACAGAGCACCTGCTCGTCTCTTTGATCCCTCCTTACGACGTTCGTCCCCTGGACGAATCCCCGCAGTACATTCGTCGGCCGGGAAGACCGTGACCAATCAGGGGTGCAACCCGCCCTGCACTGCTTCCATCTGGATACGCAGGTTGACGTCCATGTTGAAGCCGTAGTCCTTGCCCGCTGTCAGCCCGAACGCATCACGCTGAAAAGTGGCTGATGCATCCGCGCCACAGAGTTCCCGTTTCAGCATGGGATGCGGAATGCACTTGAACAGGTTGATCGTCAGATCCAGTGGCCTGGTGACACCATGCAGGGTCAGTTCGCCGTTGAGGCGCGTCGGTGCGCCATCGACGAAGTCGACCAGCCTTCCCTTGTAGAGGGCCTTTGGATACTGGGCACTGTCGAAAAATGCGGATGACACCGCCTGCTCGTGCATCGTGTCCAAACCGAAATCAACGCTATCGATTTCCACCTCTACCTCGACCGTGCCGGTGGATGCCGCCTTGTCCAGCACCAGGTTTCCCACGGTTTTGTTGAACTTGCCTCTCCATAACGAAATACCCATGTGGTCGGCTTCGAAGCTGGGGAACGTATGGGCCGGGTCGATCTGATAGGAAACCGGTGCAGCATTGGCAGCACCAGAGACAGCGATCAACAGAGTCATGTAAACAGTGACGATGGATTTCATGGGGATCCTTGAAGTTTCGGTGCCGGCAGGGAAACTATCTTCATGCCAGGGCATACACATGGGCCAGTGGTGCAGGTTCCATCACTCGCGCCAGGCATGAACGGGCCGCGGGATGATGCTCGGCAAATCGCGCGATGGGCGCTGAGGCCTTTCCCCCGATGCGGGCAGCAAAAAATCCTCCACATAACGCATTAGTATTTTTTCACAGTCAAATCCTCAGGGCGGCCTGCAATTGCGCACGCAGTTCGGGTTTGTGCGCGAAAGGATCTGCCGGGTTACGCAGTGCCAGCAGGTTCTCGGCCCCTTGCATCACCGCATCCAATGCCTCGGGATGCGACACGATGTAGAACGCCTGGTCACGGATTGCCTGGAAGGTGCGCTCAGCAATTTCAGTCGCCGTGATCTTGCCCGACGTGACGGCCTTGCTGATCATTGCCTGGGCGATCAACTGTGATGGCGTGGGCGGTGCTGTATTGGCCAGATCGGCCGGCCGGTTGCGATGCGACCGGTGTATACCCGTGGGTACGAAGTACGGGCACAACACGGAACAGTGCAGTTGGTCGGTGACCAGTGACAGGTCATGAAACAACGTTTCACTCAGTGACACTACGGCGTGCTTGGACACGTTGTACGCGCCCAGACTGGGCTGGTTCAACAGGCCCGCCATCGAGGCAGTGTTGACAATATGCCCACGATAGGCGGGATCAGCTTTTGCCGCTGCAAGCATCAGCGGGGTGAACGTGCGAATGCCGTGGATCACCCCCCACAGATTGACGCCCAGTGCCCATTCCCAGTCACGCACACTGTTTTCCCATATCAAGCCGGCGGTACCGATGCCTGCGTTATTGAACAGCAAGTGCACACCGCCAAAATCTTGCAGGGTTGCTTCGGCCAGCGCCTCGATCTGTTCGCCGCTGGACACATCCACCACCCGTGCGATTACTTTGGTCCCCTGCCCCGCCAGCTCCACGCGCACTGCTTCCAGCGCATCAGGCTGGATGTCGGCCAGCACCAGTTTCATGCCCAGTCCGGCACCGACTCGCGCGAACTCACGGCCGAAGCCAGAACCCGCACCTGTGATCACCGCGACCTTGCCCTTGAACTCGTTCATCGCGCCCTCCCAGGCGTTCGTTGCTCAGACTGCGCTGTAGCCACCGTCCACTGCGAGTATCTGGCCAGTGATGTGCTTGCCTGCATCCGACGCAAACAGCAAGGTCGCGCCTTTCAGGTCTTCATCGTCACCCAGCCGCTGCAAGGGCGAGTTGCCTATCAGGACCTCTTCGCCCAACGTCTTGATCAATACGTTCGACATTTTCGAGGGAAAGAAACCGGGCGCCAGTGCATTGACCGTTATGCCGTAGCGGCCCCATTCCCCTGCCAGCGTGCGGGTGAAGTTGACCAGCGCGCCCTTGCTGGTGTTGTAGGCGATGGTCTGCATGGCGCCGGGCGGATTGCCACGCAGTCCGGCGATGGAGGCAATGTTCAAGATGCGTCCGTACTTTCGCGGAATCATCGAGCGCTTTCCTATCTGCTGCGTCAGCAGGAACAGGCCGCGAATATTGAGATTGAATACCTTGTCCCACGCTTCGGCGGGATAGTCTTCTGCCGGTGCACCCCAGCTGGCACCGGCATTGTTGATAAGGATATCCACCTGCCCCAACTTCTCCAGCGCGGCATCGGCCAACGCGGTGATATCGGCATCCTTGGAAGCATCGGCCACTACCCAGTCCGCATCGATTCCCTGCGCCTTCAGGTGCGCCTGGGCG
>JBDTZK010000208.1:0-4662 GCA_040005195.1 Pseudoxanthomonas sp. | reverse complement strand
GGATGCGCATCGGTTTCGTGCATGGGGTGATGAATACCGACAACATGTCCATTCTGGGCTTGACCATTGATTACGGTCCTTACGGCTGGATCGACAATTACGATCCGGACTGGACGCCCAACACCACCGACATGCAGGGACGACGCTACCGTTTCGGTTGGCAGCCGCAGGTTGCCTATTGGAACCTGAGCCGGCTCGCTGGCGCGCTCTCATCGCTGTTTGCAACGCCTGAGCCGCTTCAGGAAGGGCTGCAACGTTATCGCGATGTTTATGCCGCTGCGGATCGCACCAACATTGCGGCCAAGCTGGGACTGTCCGTGTGGCGTGAAGGTGACACGGCATTGATGGAGCGGCTGCAGACGCTCATGCAGTCGGGCGAAATCGACATGACGCTGATGTTTCGCGCACTGGCAGAGTTGGATCGTGAAGATCCTTCGGTTGATAGCCTCGGCGACGTGTTCTATGACCCTCAGAAACGCATTGAGGTTGCGCCACGACTGCAGGCCTGGCTGCGGGAATACGCTGCCCGTCTTGCGGATGATGGGCTGGATAACAATGCGAGCCGTGTGCTGATGAATGCGGTCAATCCGCGGTTTGTACTGCGCAACTATCTCGTGCAGCAGGTCATCGACCGTGCAGAACAGGGCGACATGACAGGCATTGTTGAGTTGCTGGACGTCATGCGCCACCCCTACGATGAGCAGCGCGGCAAGGAAGCGTTTGCTGCAAAGCGGCCTGATTGGGCAAGAGATCGTGCGGGCTGTTCGATGCTGTCCTGCAGCTCCTGATCCAGCGTCGTTCTGCCGCGTTCAAGTGGCGTGCATAAGGGCAAACAGTTTCTTCACCCCACGTTGCCCGCTTGCGCGGTTATACAGACTTATCTTCTATCTTCAGGATATGTCCATGACCGACCGCACTGCCCACATCAAGCACCTTGCCGAACTCATCAAGGATGTCGAGATCGCAATGCTGACTACCACCCAGGCCGATGGAAAGATGGTCAGCAGGCCACTGGGAACGCAGGAGGTGGAGTTTGATGGCGACCTCTGGTTTGCCACTGGTGCCGACAGCGAGAAGGTCGCAGAGATCAAGGCCAACCCACGGGTCAATGTGGCTTATGCCTCTGCGGGCAAGAACACCTACGTGTCGGTGGCGGGAAAAGCTTCGATCGTGGCTGACCGCGCCAAGATTGATCAGCTCTGGTCGCCGGCCATGAAAATATTCTTCCCCGAAGGCAAAGACGATCCCAACCTGCGTCTGATACGGGTACGCGCAGAAAGTGCCGAATACTGGGATGGACCGGGTACTGCCATCGGCAAGGCTTTGTACCTTCTGGTGGCCTCGGTCAGCGACGATCCCGGCGCGATGTCAGACAACGAGACACTTCAGATCCGCTGAGTGCAGATCCACACAATGAACTCAACTGCGCAGCCGGCCTCCAGGCCGACTGGGTCAGTCTGGCCGGCTTGAAGCGTTGTGCTTCAAATCTTGCGAACCCGGAAATTCTTTCCCTTGATCCGACCCGCATTGAGGCGCGCCAATGCGTTGTTGGCTTGCGCACGTGCAATGGCGACGTAGGAGCGGGTGGCGAATATGTCGATCTTGCCGATGGTGCTGGCCGGGAGTCCCGCATCACCGGTAAGCGCGCCCAGGATGTCACCAGGACGTAATTTATCGGTGCGACCTGCATCGATCCGCAACGTCGCCATCGCCGCTGGCGGTGCACTGCGTGCGGCGGGTGCTACGGAAACCGGTTTCTTCCAGCGCAGCGCAGCGCCCTGACGTTCTTCCAGTACGTGCGCGCGGGATATTTCGCGTGGCGTTACCAGGCTCAATACCTGGCCGCCATTGCCTGCGCGCCCGGTACGGCCGATGCGGTGCACGTACACGTCTGGATCAGTGGGCAGTTCGTAGTTCACTACGGTCGCCAGTTCATCGATGTCCAGACCGCGTGCGGCCACGTCACTGGCCACCAGCACGTTGCAGCTGCGGTTTGCGAAACGCACCAGTACTTCGTCGCGGTCGCGCTGTTCCATGTCGCCGTGCAAGGCCAGTGCGGTGAAACCGAAATGCTGCAGCGACAGGGCTACTTCGTCCACGTCGCGCCGCGTGTTGCAGAACACCACGCTCGATTCCGGGCGCTGCTCGAACAGCAGGCTGGCGAGCATTGTCTGCTTGCGCTGCAGATCCACTTCGTAAAAGGTCTGCTCGATGACCGGCTGCGCAGCCACACCGCCCGCGGTGACTTCGAGCGCGTCACGCATCGTGCCACGACCAATTTCGCGTATTGCATCGGGAAACGTCGCCGAGAACAGCAGCGTCTGTCGCTCCTTCGGCGTTTTGCCGAGGATTTCGCGGATCGCTTCCTCGAAACCCATGTCGAGCATGCGGTCCGCTTCGTCCAATACGACTGTACGGATACCTGCCAGGTGCAGCACCTTCTTGCGCATCAGCTCCTGGATGCGTCCGGGGGTACCGACGACGACATGCGGGTCGTGGGTCAGGGAGGCGAGTTGCGGCGCGAGTGGCATGCCGCCCGTCAACACCAGCACTTTGAGGTTGGGAATGCCGGTGGCCAGCTTGCGCAGCTGCTTGCCCACCTGATCGGCAAGCTCGCGCGTGGGGCACAACACCAGCGCCTGCGCCCTGATCAGGCCCGGATCCAGGCGATGCAGCAGGCCCAGGCCGAACGCAGCGGTTTTGCCGCTGCCCGTGGGCGCCTGCGCGATCACGTCACTGCCAGCCAGAATGGCCGGCAGGCTCTCGGATTGGATAGGGGTCATTTGCGTGTAGCCAGCGGCTTCCACACCCTGCTGCAATCCGGGGGAAAGGCCCAGGCTGGCGAAGTCTTTGCGGTTCTCTGTCATGCGCCATGATCGCAGCATCGCGCTGAACTGCGTAGCCCGGCATGGCAAAACAGGCCCGGTTCAATCCTCGAGTTCGATGAAATCCTTTTCCCGCAACGCCAGGAATGCCCAGAACGGGATGCCACGCGCAACCCAGACGGCCTTTGCTTCATCCAGAATACTGATCAAGGTGTCGAAATCATCCTCGTCCAGGTGGTGCAGTTCACCAGCCCCCTCGAACAGCAGCATGTAGCCTGGTGCCGGCATCCAGTTGAGATCTCGCAGGCTGTCAGCCAGTGCATCCCAGTTGCGGCTGGCCGTGGTGGGGAAATCCATGGCCACGGCAATGCGAAGGAGCAGTGTGGGCTTGTTGCCGCAACCCATCAGATCGATACGGCAGGGCAGCAGACCAGCATCACGCGCAGCCGCCCCCAGTACGTCCAGGTCTTCGCCGTTGACGAAAAACACGCCGGCACGCGCTGGGTCATCCAGGCCAAGATCAAACCCCGAATCGGTCATGGCGACAGCCTGAAACTACGGAACGAATCGTAGTGATCACTGGTGTAGTAATACACGGCGGGCGGATTGCCGCCGGTGATGATGCGACGTGCGCCACGATGCGAAAGCCCGGGGGTCTCCACGGTGTATTCGCGGTAATAGCCGCGCGGCTGTTTCGGCAGGTGGCCTTCGCGATTGCCGAACACGCCATCGTCCTGCGGATGTGGAAAAGGTCCGCCGTTTGCGATCAATGCCAGCGTCTGCCGGGCTTCGCGGGGGAGAAAGCCCGGCAACTTCCCGGGTGCAGCAGTAGCGGCAGCGGATGCGCTGGCTGCCGTCGACGACGAAGCCGGCAGGCCGGCAGAAGCAAAGTCCGGTTGCGCAGGTTTCTGCAGCCACCATCCGCCGGCGAGCAGCAACAGCACCAGCACTATCACGATGGGGGAGAGCTTGCGCATGCGCGAGGCCGAATGCTCTGGAAACCAAGGCGGCCGATTTTACGGCATGCCCGACAGGGTATCGATGACCACAGAGTGACCGAGTGCGCGAATCGACGCATTCGGCTGTGATGTCAGGCGTTACGGTCGTGGCATGCGATCTCCACGAAACCCTCCGTGCTTGTGGATATGATTCGCTGAGTTCCCTCGCCAATGCCGCCTCGCTCATGAATCGCATATTCCAGCCACTGGCAAAGTTGAATGCGCAGGCCTGGCCTTATCTCATGGGCAGCGCTGCAATCGTCGCAGCATGTGCCTGGATACTGATGGCCGGTGATCCGCAGGCTGCCAATGCCACCGGCATGCAAAAAGCCTTGCACGGCGGAACGATGTGCGCGCTTGCCACCGCGCTGGGTGCATTGCCTGTATTGCTGGTACGCAGGTTGCCGCAGGTACTGGCCGATGCACTGCTGGGTTTTGGCGCCGGGGTAATGCTGGCGGCCACCGCTTTCTCGCTGGTATTGCCAGGGTTGCAATCTGCCGAATCAATGGGGCATTCGCCCTGGGGCGCAGGTCTTCTGGTCAGTGCAGGGCTGATGGGCGGGGCCATCGCATTGTTGTTGCTGGGCAAGGTGATGAGTGACGAACCACTGCAGTCACCCCATGCCGATGGCGGTCAACTGGTGCCGTCGCGCGTGCTGGTATTCGTACTGGCGATCATGTTGCACAACATTCCAGAAGGGATGGCAGTGGGCGTTGCGTCCGGCGGCGGTCTGCGTGAAGCCCAAGGCCTGGCCATGGGCATTGCCCTGCAGGATATTCCCGAAGGCATGGTGGTCGCTTTGATACTGGCGGGTGTCGGCATGACGCGCGCCAAGGCG
>JBDTZK010000207.1:0-4672 GCA_040005195.1 Pseudoxanthomonas sp. | reverse complement strand
ACGGGAAAAACCTAGCGAGATTGAAACCCCTCACTCATTCTCTTCGCCACCGTCCTCGCTACCGTCTTCATTGCCCTGCACGTACCCACCACCTGGGCCTACGCGCACGTTGCGCGCAGGAACCACCGTGGAGATCGCGTGCTTGTAGACCATCTGGCTGACCGTATTGCGCAGCAAGACGACGAACTGATCGAAAGACTCGATCGTGCCCTGCAGCTTGATGCCATTGACCAGGTAAACCGAAACCGGCACCCGCTCACGCCGCAACGCATTCAGGAAAGGATCCTGCAAAGATTGCCCCTTGGACATGTCTGACTCCCGCCTATTTTTATAGGTATTGTTTTTATGGGTCCGGGACGGCGAACAGCTCCCCTGCCGCGATCCGGACACCCGATGTTACACAACATCAGCCGCTTGACCAGCTACCTGGTGCGCATATTCGCCGGAATGAACAACGACAGGGCCTGTTCCAACGCATCCCGCTCGGTCAGCGGGTCGAACCAGCGGGCATCCAGCTCGCCACGCAGCCAGGTCAGCTGGCGCTTGGCCAGTTGCCGGGTGGCGAAGATGGCGCGGTCACGGAACTCACCCTCAGGGACAGATCCGTCCAGATATTGCCATGCTTGCCGGTAGCCCACTGCGCGGATCGCGGGCAGGTCCAGCGGAGTGGCGATTGCCTGCAATTGCGGCAATCCACGCAGGCGCTGGACCTCGGCCATGAATCCCTGGTCGAGCATCGCATCGAAGCGGCGCACGATACGTTCATGCAACACCGCACGATCGCGTGGTGCCAGCACCAGTTTCAGGACGCGGAATGGAAAACGCGTGCGCGAAGGTGCTGCCTGCCATTCGCTGATCGGCGTACCGCTGAGCCGGAACACTTCCAGTGCGCGCTGGATGCGCTGCGCATCGGTCGGCTTGATGCGGGCGCCTGCACGTGGATCGACCAAGGCCAGTTCAGCGTGCATCGCCGGCCAACCACGCTCTGCTGCTTCAGAGGCAATGGTGTCTCGCAATGCAGGATCGGCTTCGGGCATCGGCGCCAGACCTTCCAGCAACGCACGGAAATACAGGCCGGTGCCGCCTGCCAGGATCGGCACCTTGCCCCGCGCGACGATATCGGTGAGTGCGCTCAAGGCATCCGCTGCAAAGTCGGCCGCGGAATACCGTTGCCAGGGCTCACGCACGTCGATCAGATGGTGGCGCACTGCGGCGCGCATGGCGGCATCCGGTTTGGCCGCGCCAATGTCCAGCCCGCGATAGACCAGGGCCGAATCCACACTGACGATTTCGCCACCCAATCGCTGCGCCCAGTCCATCGCCAAGGCGGTCTTGCCCGATGCCGTGGGGCCCATCAATGCGATGGCGATGGGCCGGCGGTCAACACTCATGGCACAGCTACAAAGGATTGGGGAACAAGTGGCGTCATGCCTGCCCTGATCTCTTTCAAATAGGAATCAGCGCAAAGCTTACCCTCTCGCGTCTGACATCCAGCGCCGGGGCATGCTGCAGACTGGCGATATCCGGGCTGATGCCGGCTTCCATGACGAAAAGAACCAGGCGATTCGAACAGCAGCGCCGCGGAGTAATAGACAAGCCTGTCATACATCTCTTATGTGGCGGGCGGCGCAGGGCTCAATCGTCATCCGGCCAGAGAATTCCTGCAGTCGACGAGTCGGTGCGTGGTGCCGGCACGGCGGCCACTGCGTTCCACACTTTCAGTGCATCGACCGTTGCAGCGACATCGTGCACGCGCAGGAGCATGGCGCCACGCTGCGCGGCAATCAGGTGTGCAGCGACTGAGCCCGCAACCCGGTCCTGTGCCGCGTCGCGGCCCGTCAGTTCGCCAATGGTGCGTTTGCGCGACAGGCCGGCCAGCACCGGCACGCCGAGCTCGGTGAAGCGCTGCAACTGCGCCAGCAGCGTTACGTTATGCCGTGTTTTTTTCCCGAAGCCGAAACCCGGATCGATCAACACATTTTTTTTGGAGATTCCGGACATCTCGGCGGCGAAGATGCGCTCCGCCAGAAACCGATGTACGTCGCCGACCACGTCATCGTAGTCGGGTGCCTGTTGCATGGAACGTGGCTCACCCAGCATGTGCATCAATACCACCGGCACGCCGAGCGCGGCAGCGGCGTCCAGCGCGCCCTCGCGACGCAATGCGTAGACATCGTTGATCATGCCGGCGCCGGCCTCGACGGCAGCGCGCATGACTTCGGGTTTGCTGGTGTCGATACTGATCGGCACGGTGGTCTGTCTGGCGAGTTGCTGGATGACCGGGATCACCCGGCGCAGCTCCTCGTCCAACGACACGTCATCGGCACCAGGTCGCGTCGACTCACCCCCAATATCGATCAGGTCAGCACCCTCTTCCACCAGTTTCAATGCATGCGCGATGGCAGCCTGGGTGGTGTCGTGCTCACCGCCATCGGAAAACGAATCCGGGGTGACGTTGACGATGCCCATGACCTGCGGGCGGTCGAGTTTGAGGATGCGGCCAGCGCAATCAATTACAGGCGTGGTGTCGAACATCTAGGCGGACCTGCATCCAGAGCGCGACAGGCAGCTGAACATTGGCATGATTGGATTGTCTCCGCAGTATGGATTCCGAGCGGCAACTCTGGCCCTTCGGCTTGCCGATGACAACACCTTCGAAATCCGGCCCGCGCGCTACAGGTCAGGGCCGCACCTGGATAACCGGCCAACCGAGATCGCGATTCACCGCGGACTCGCCACTGCCGATGAACTCGAAAATTTCACGCGTGGATATCTGCCCCACACGGTACAAGGTCAGTCGCACGCGGACCTGCTTCTGCTCCGGGTCCATCCACTGCACGTCCGTGGCTGCGGCTGCGGCAGCGCCTGCATTCATCTGGGCGGGCTTGAGTGCAGCCGCGTCGGTGCGGATGCGCAGTGCCGCAAGATTGCGGCCGGTGAAAGTGAACACCTTGGACTCGCCCTGGCGGGCGCTCTCCGAAGCGGCCGACTGGCGCGGATCCAGGAAACCGTGGCTGGCGATCACTTTGAATGGCAACGTGTCGCTTTCGCGGCTGATGCCAAACAGGATGGGGCGTTGCAGCTGAAGTAAATGATCACCCGCCTGCTGCAGCAGTGGCAGCCGGACCGACACATGTTCCTCACCGCCGCGCACATCGGATGGCACGCACAACGCAGCGACCGTGGATGCCCCCAGTCCCGTGGTCAGCACCTGCGCGCGTGACACCGCCGCGCTGGCCAACACGACCACCCGGGCATCGTTGGTGGCCGACAAGCCCTCACCGCGCGCGCCGATCACACACGGTACGCCCACGTAGCAGGTGTTGACCGGCGCACTGCCGGGACGCGGCTCTAGTTCCGGGCACAGGCGGTGACTGCCGACGGCGCACTGTGCCTGCAAGGGCATCAGGCACAGCGCGCACAGCAACCAGGCCGCCATGTGGGTAGCAGAACGTTTCATGCGTGCGTCCGTCGTGGGATGGGTTGATTGCGCATGCCGCTGTGCATGTCATCGAGATCCGATCTACAGCGCGTAGCCGGCCCCTTTCAACAGGCGGTCGATCTCCAGCCCGCGCTCGCCTGGACAAGCCGGGTTGGTTTGCGGCATGCATTTGACCGACAGATCGGCCAGCACGCGGGCGACGTCTCGGCCGGTACCGTTCTCACGTAGCAGCCCCAGGAATTTCGCTACGCAAACACGGCGGGCGTCCGCATGGGTAGCGCTGCCATTCGGCGCCATCTGTATCACCAGTTGCGGATTGAAGCGCTCGTCGACTCGTTGCCCGGGCAACTGGCCTGCGTTGGATGTTGTAGGGGCGATGCAACGGGAAACCTCATCCATGGGTTGAATGGTGACTGGGCTGTACCTGCCCATGGGAACCCCCGCGATGACTTGCTCCGGCGCATAGCCTGACGCTATCAGCAGTTGGAACAACGCGTAGTGATCAATCTTCACCTGTTCCCTGAGCGGATTTTCCAGCATCAAACTGGCATACAGTTGCCTGGCATTCGGGTACGACGTGCCGGGAACTACCGGATCGCCGAAGCCGCCGGAAAAATAGCGATAGCCGGCCTTGACCATTTCTGCAACGCTGTAGTCCATTGCGGCCAGTGCGTGTGGAAATTCGCTGCCGGGTCTGTGCGGCGTCTCTTGGCGCAGGATGACCAGCAGGCCATCGAAGTCAAGCGCGTACAGCTGCTTCAATTGCGGCGCCAGCTCGCTTTCATTGAATCCCATCAAGGGCATCAGCGGCAGCATGCGGGATGCACTGAGTTGATCGACCTGCTTGAACGTTGCTGCCAGTTCGATGGCGCTGTAGCCCGCCGCCCGCAAGGTACGGGCTTCGTCCCCGTCCAACCTGCCAAACGCAGAGCGCAATGCAGCCAAGGCCGACGCTACCGGTATATTCTGCGCCTTCAGTCGGCGCGCGGCCTCCGCACGATCCGGACTGTCCCTGGCGATGATGAGGGGACTCACTACCGTGATGGGATTCTTCAGCACGATCGGCTTGATTTTCTGATTGGCCTGTGGCGCCAGCACCGGCTTGGTCAACACCGGCACCTGGGCCAGGCTGGCAGTCGTTGCCAACAGCATTGCGATCAATGCCATAGAGTTTTTCATGTTCCTGTTCATGCGATTTCCTTGCCGATGGGGTTGGGCGATGGGATCAAT
>JBDTZK010000206.1:0-4674 GCA_040005195.1 Pseudoxanthomonas sp. | reverse complement strand
ATGCCGGCGAACTTCTGGAACAGCACGCCCTTGCCTTCCATGACCGGTTTGCCAGCCAGCGGGCCGATATTGCCCAGCCCCAGCACGGCCGTGCCGTTGGTCACCACCGCCACCAGGTTGCCGCGCGCGGTCATCTCGCTGGCCATGTTGGGATCTTCGACGATGGCCTCGCACGCATAGGCCACGCCCGGCGAGTACGCCAGGGCCAGGTCGCGCTGGGTCACCATCGGTTTGGTCGGCGAAATCTTGATCTTGCCCGGCGGCGAAATGCGGTGGTACTCGAGCGCGGCCTGCTTGAATTCTTCGTTGGACATTACGGAGTTTCTTGCCTGTGGAATAAGGCGGGGAGGACCGGATTCTACCCGTTCCCTCCTGCGGCCGTCCCTGTCAGAGCCGGCGGTGCGCGCACGTTGAACAGGTCGCGTACACAACGGGCTCGATTTGCGCCGCGCCGCACAAAGTGTGCGGCGGCGTCCTTCATGGCCGCGTAAAACGGCATTCTGCGGGCGCGGCCGCCGTAGTGAGGCAGGCCGCCTGAACGCTTTCGGTCTCCGGTCGCACGCCCGAATCCAGCCATCGTTCCAGTGCCTTGAGTGCGCCCAGATACGTCGCGTCGCTTAGCCTGCTGTGTTCGTTTTCGTCGGTGGCCAGTTGCGCCAACAGCGCGCTGCGGCCGGCCGCGCGCACGGTCGCGGCATAGGCCGCTTCGGCTTCGAAGGACACGATGGGGTCGTGCAACGCGTGCACGGTCAACGTGGGCAATACGATCAGCCCGGAAAGATCGGCGTCATAGGCCAGTCGCGCGACCGCGTCGGGATCGGCAGCGAAACGCTCGACACCGGCGTTGAGCGCGACGTCGTCGCGCGAGCCGCGATAGACCGTCTTCATGTTGTCGAAGGGATTGTGGCCACCCAGACGCAGTTGCACCACGTCCTGGAAGTGGAACGTGGCCCAGGCCAAATGGCTGACCAGTTGCGCCTCGGCGATTCCGGTCACGGCCAGCACGTCGCGCAGTCGCGAAGCCTGCTGCGGGGTGCGCTTGCCGGCAGGTGATTCCAGCCCCAGGCAGGTGTCGACGCGCTGGCGTAGTGCCGCGCGCGTCATGCGCGTGCCGGCCGGTAGCCCCTGCCAGAGGGGATACTGCACTTCGCCGGCCGCCGGATGATTGCGGCAGTAGTACTGGTACACCGCCCTGAGGTCGGCGCGGAAGCCGTAGCCGCGGGTGCCGCCGAACAGCAGTCCGTTGGTGGTCAGCACCGCATCGTAGTTGGCACGCCCCTGGGCATCGAGCGCATACAGTTCTGCGGCCTTGGTGGCTACGTTGCCGCCCCACGATTGCCCGTGCAACAGGGTGCGCTGCGGCCGTCCCCATTTCGCCCAGAAAATCCGCCGGCTGTTGTCCACGTCTTCGGCGGCCATGCGCACGCCGTAGCCGCCGCGCCGATAGGTGGAACCGATCCACGCATACCCCTCGCGCACCATCACCGCGAAGCGCTCCAGGTCTTCGCCCGGATCGTCCGCCTTCGGTGCCGTCAGACGTGGCCCGCCATGCGCATGCACGACCAGGCGCTGGTTCCACTGGCGCGGCATGGCCACCAGCAACCACGCGCCATTGCCATCACGTGCTGAATGACAATCGGCGATCGACGCGACCGGGGCCGGACACGGCGCCGGGGTAAACACCGTTGCCCCGGCGACGCCGGCTAACGCTGACACTGATGCGGACACTGATGCGGATACTGATGCGGACGGCGCCAGCAGCATCGCGGCAACAGCGGCTGCCGCAAGTCGTGCTTTCTTCCAGGTGGGTCGTTGGGTACTTTTCATCGCGTCAGAATGACTTGCTGATATTGACGTACCAGTATCGGCCCCACGGACTGTGCAGCGAACCACGGTAGCCGCCATCGGCGAGCGACGGGCCTTCGTCAGTCAGATCGCGCACGCCCAGCCGCACCGCCGTGCCTTCATAGAACCGGTACTGCCCGTAAAGGTTGGAAATCAGCCTGTCTTCCACCTCCCACGGATTGCCGGAAGCGCCCAGCAGGTCCGGCTGCTCGAACGAGCTCATGTACTGGGCCGAGTAACCGACGCGCCACGGGCCCTGGTTCCAGGTGATCGTGGTGCTGACGCGCCACTCGGGACGGCCGTTCTGCCCGATCAGCTGGCTGGGATCGGGAAGCGGGGTCAGCGGATCGATGGTGCCGGCTTCGCGCGCGGCATACAGCGCGTTGACGACATCGCCCGGATCGCGCGTGAACTCGGTCAACTTGGTCGCGTTGACGTTGACACTGAAGCTGCCGAAGCGTGTGCGGCGCAGCGACCAGTCGATGCCGATGTCCAGGCCACCGGCGGTCTGCGGCTGCAGGTTGATGAAGCGGTCGTTGATGGAGGTCACCAGTCCGACCGGATCGATGCCGGTGCCGGCGAAGAACTCGATGTCCTCCTCGGTCGGATCGTCGCGGTTGACCAGCGTATTCCCTCCGCCCTGTACGCGGTTGAGGTAATCCAGGGTCAGCGCGGTCTGCGCGCCGAGCAGGCCGACGATCTGTTCCTGCCTGATGCGCCAGCGATCCACGGTGAAGGTGAACTGGCCGAACTTCTCGGGAATGAAGGTGGGCTGCAGCACCAGGCCGAATGAGGTGTTGGTGCTCTCCTCGGGTTCGAGGTCGGGGTTGCCGGCCACGCGCAATGAAGCGCCGGAGAGGTTCTGGCCGCAGGCCGTCATCGAAGCGATCCGTCCGGCGCGCAGGTCCGCTTCACAGCGGATGTAGTCGATGCCGCCAGCAAGACGCGCGTATTCGGTGGCGTTGGTCTGCTCCAGGTTGGGCGCGCGGAAGCCTTCGGAATATGACCCGCGCAGGCGCACGCCTTCCACCAGGTCCCAGGCCAGTGCGACCTTGGGCTTGGCGACCGAACCGAAGTCCGAGTAATGCTCGTAGCGGCCTGCCAGCTGCATGTTGAGGTTGTGCACCAGTGGCACGTCCATCCCGGGCGAGACCAGCGGCACCGCGAACTCGACATAGGCAGAACCCACGTTGCGCGAACCGCGCGTGTCCGGGTTCGGGCTGACGGCAGCGACGTTGCTCGGGTTGGTTTCGCCGGTCACCAGGTCGGTGAAGGTGTAGGTGCCGTCGAGGTTGGCGTCACGGTCGTCGCTTTGTGTTTCGCGTCGCGCTTCCAGGCCGAACGCCATGCCTACCGATCCGCCAGGCAGGTTGAACAGGTCTGGCCGGCTCATCTTGAAATCGGCCATGGTCAGCGTGGTGCGCGAGACGCGCTTGAGATCGAAGATAATCGCGTCGACCGCCGCCGGCGAACTCGGCGAGCAGTCGCCATAGCTCGGCGTATCCACGCAACCGCCGCTGAAAGGGTTGTAGGCGTCAGGCGTGGACAGTGCCAGCTGCTGTTGCAACGCGGTCATGTTGACGTTCGGCGAACGGTCCTCGGCTTCGGCTTCCGAATACACCAGCGCCGTTTCCCAGTCGAAACCGTGCCACTGGCCGCGCAACCCGGCCAGGAAGCGCGCCTGGTAGTTTTCCACGCGCACGCGCTGGAACCCGGTATCCACGTAGCGGTAGTTGCTCATCTGCACCGGCAATCCGGCAGCCGGCACGTTGGTCAGGCCGGGCAGGCGATTGGGGTTGGCCGAACCATCGGCAAGCGTCGTCGCGCCAAACGGGTTCCAGTAGTTGCTTGCAGGTATCCACAGGCTGTTGAGGTTGACCACCGCCGGTTGCGTGGCTTCGCTCACCGCGCGATAGAAGCCCACTTCGCCGAAAGCCTCGACGTCGGGAGTGATGTCGTAATGGCCGGTGAGGTACAGATTCACGCGTTCCGCCGAAGGTCGCACCGTGGTGCCTACACGCGTGTCGAAGCGCATGTCGCGATTGGTGGTGTTGAAATTGTGGTTGCCGCTGGACAGGCACAGGTCGTTGCCCAGGCTGACGCCGCAACCGAAGCTCGAGGGCTGCACGCGAAACGCGCCCGCCGTATTGGTCACGGCGACGCCGTTGGAGCGGATCACCGCGCGCGGACCCACGTTCAACCGTGCCCATGGCGTATGCGACGACCGGCCGTCGAGCGAAGTCACGCCGGCAAAATCAGGATAGTCGGCGAACAGCGGGCGCAGGTCGTCGCTGGAAGTGAAATCCTGGTCCGAGGCCTTCAGCTCCGAACGGTCGGTGTAGTTGAGGAACAGCGACACGTTGCCGCGATCAAAGGTCTTGCCCGCGAACAGGTTGGCTTCGAACTCGCTCATGCTGGTGCCCTCGGCACCGCCGTAGCGGGTGCTCAGGGTGACGCCGTCGAAGTCGCTCTGCAGCACCGTGTTGACTACACCGGCGACCGCATCGGCACCGTAGATGGCGGCGGCACCATCCAGCAGGACCTCCATGCGGTCCAGGCCCGACACAGGGATCGCATTGGAATTGAAACTCTGCACCGGCACCGTGCCGGTATCGGACGTGCCCTGGCTGGTCGGATGCGGCACCAGGCGCCGACCGTTGAGCAGCACCAGTGTGTTGCCGACGCCCAGCGAACGCAGGTTGACCGAATTGACGTCGCCGCGCGCGGCATTGCTGGTCTGCGGATTGTTGGACGCATCAAACAGCACGTCGCCCATCTGCGGGATGCTGCGCATGAGTTCATCGCCGGAAACGGCGCCGGACGCATCGA